>JAISVU010000014.1 GCA_031271375.1 Clostridiales bacterium
ATGCCCGGCTTCCCCGAAGACGAAGCCAGCAAAGAAGCCCTCTACACCGCGACCCGTTACCTTGAAATGCCCCTGGCCGACGCTGTCGCCGAGATCGAGATCGTCCTCAACGAAGCCCACGACAACATCATGCTGGGCAACGTGACCGTGGACGAAGGCATTGCGGACATGAACACCCGCGTTCAGGAAATTATCGCGGCGCAATAAATATTAAAACTCCATAGGGGCAGCGTCATGCTGCCCGAATGTTGCTTTACCTTCGTAGGGCGCGGCTTCGTAAGGCGCGGTTTAGGTAGGCGCGATTCTGCGTCGGTTCAGACGCGCCGAAGTTGCCGCTCTGTACAAGTCTCGGCGCGTCCTGAGGCCGCGCCCTACGGAGAATACATAACATTTAATAATGACTGCTTGTAGGGGCGGCGTCATGCCGCCCGGTTTTGCCCTGGATATACAGGCGGCCGTTTGTAGGTGCGATCTGTGTGTCGGCCTACGAAAGTAAGCAATATCATTTGCAATCGTAAAAGAAGGATTCTTCGCTATCAAACCGCTCATCAAGGCAATATCGTTATGAACGCTCAAGATGACATATCGCAGCAGCAGGCTACAAGCGTGCATAATTTATATAATCTCGTGTCAGAGGTGCGAAATGGAGTATGCAAAACTAAAACATTATCTTGAATTTGCCGGTATACTAAGCTGCAACAGCAATCCATATCTCCCTTCTTTACCGGATTTGGGCTATTGTTGGCAGGATATAACAGAGGCAATCAATGCTCATGAACTGTTTTACAGCAAAGTGTTTCGCAATAGGACTGTTTATCTGTCAAATAGAGTTTATTTCTTACTGAAGCAGATATTTCTTCAAAAACCTTTAAGGCCGGAGGCTGAAATTATTTACTCATTATTAGAGGATAACATTTTAGAAACCAGCGAGATAAAACGATTGTCTTGTTTCGATACAAAAACATATACCTCCGCCTTTAATTTCTTACTTGAGAATATGTATATTACGGCTTACAAAGATGGGAAACCCATTAATCCAAATTGGTCAACCTTTGTGTATTCTACCGCTTCATACTGGGAAAACCATGTAGAAAAAACCGCTACGGAAGAAAATCCGCAGGAATTGCTTAAAGATATACTAACTCGTACAATGAGTGAAGAGCAGTTTTTGCTGTTAGTTAAATCACACAGCTAATGAGCGTTATCCCATAAAATATTTAGATTCATGGTTATTCTGAGTTTATACCGGAAGGAGGCCCCCGCCATTTCTAAAAAAACCCGTGACCACTTAATAGCTTACAGCTTCATCGCGCCGAACTTCATCGGGTTCGCGGTGTTTACGCTGGCGCCGCTGTGCTTCGCGCTGGCGTTGTCGCTGATGAAATGGGACAGCGCCAACCCGATAGAGTTCGTGGGCTTCGACAACTACATAAGGCTGACAAGCGACAAGCAGTTCCTGCGCGCACTGTCGAACACCGCGGTGTACACCGTCGGCGTCGTGCCGGTTACGCTTATATGCTCCCTCGGCTTGGCAATCCTGCTCAACAAGCCCACCAAAGGCCGGGGCTTCTTCCGCACCGTAACGTTCTTCCCCTACGTGGCTTCGCTTGTGAGCCTCGCCGCCGTCTGGAACTTCGTGTTTAACCCGTCGCGCGGGCCGGTCAACGCGCTGCTCAACTTCGTCACCGGGATTCCCTTCGAGCAGCTCCCACGCTGGGGCGCGAGCAGGGACTGGGCCATGTTCACGGTCATCCTGTTCAGCGTATGGAAGAACATGGGCTATTATATGGTCATCTACCTTGCGGGGCTCCAGGGGATTAACCCCGAGCTGTATGAAGCCGCGAGCCTGGACGGGGCTAACGCCCGCCAGAAGTTCCGGCATGTGACGCTGCCCCAGCTGGCTCCGACGACGTTCTTCGTTATGATAATGCTGGTAATCAGCTCGTTCAAGGTGTACGACATCTTCCTGAACCTCTTCGGCGGCAACGAGAACCAACTCAACGACTTCACGCGCGTAATAGTGTACCAGATATACAACACCGCGTTCCGCATTTGGGACTTCGGCTACGCCAGCTCAATGGCCATCGTGCTGTTTATTATCGTGCTGACCGTGACGCTGGTTCAGTTTAGGGGGCAAAGGAAGTTCGACGCGTAGGGGCGGGGTCATCCCGCCCGCAACAAGCGGGGTAACTGCCGCATACCGCATGGCGCGGACTAGGCAGGCGTTTACGGGTTCGCCATTGAGATTGCGGGTCAAGCCCGCAATGACGGCGCCGGTACGCTGTTCGGAGGTATTATGTCAGACATAACATTAAAACAGCGAAGAACCATCCGTCCCGGCAGGATATTCCTCTATCTGCTGCTCCTTTTGCTTACCTGCGCGATGATCCTTCCGTTTGTGTGGATGCTGTCGTCGTCGTTGAAGCTCAACAAGGACGTGTTCACGTTCCCGATGCAGTGGATACCCGAAAATCCCCGCTGGGCCAATTTTTCGGATATATGGCAGCGTATCCCGCTGCTGACCTTTGTTTTTAATACAATTAAGCTGTCGGTGATCGTCACCGTCCTCCAGGTTGTGACCTCCAGCTTCGCAGCCTACGCCTTCGCAAAGCTGCGCTTCAAGGGCCGCAACGCGCTGTTTTTGGGCTATGTCGCCACTATCGCGGTCCCGTGGCAAACGTACATGGTACCCCAGTTTATTATGATGAGGCAGTTCGGGCTAAACAACAGCCACCTCGCCATCATCTGCCTGCAGGCCTTTTCAGCCTTCGGCGTGTTTATGATGAGGCAGTTCTACATGGGTATCCCCGACGACCTCTGCGAGGCCGCCCGTATCGACGGCCTTACCGAGTACGGCATCTGGGCGCGGATAATGGTGCCGCTGTCGAAGCCGGCAGTGTCTACGCTGGTTATCTTTACGTTCGTCAACACCTGGAATGATTTCCTTGGCCCTCAGATATACCTCATCCGCACGGAGCTGAAGACAATCCAGATCGGCCTTAGGATGTTAATCTCACAGTATACCAGCGAATACGGGCTTATAATGGCCGCCAGCGTCGTTACGCTGATCCCGATACTTGTGATATTCCTTTCATTGCAAAAGTATTTCGTGCAGGGCGTCGCCACGGCGGGCTTAAAAGGATAAAAACGGAGGACAACATATGATCAATGAAATAACCGCTGCGGAGGCGAATAGCGCGCTTGAAGCAGCCGTTTCACAAGTACGCCGCAACTTGTCGGTCTTTTCCGATTCCTACCCCAACCACTCCAGCGTAAATAACGTCTATCCGCCCATCCCCAACACGGAGTGGACAAACGGCTTCTGGCCCGGCATGATTTGGCTGGCTTATGAGCGGACGGGAGACGATGTGTTCAAGGAAGCCGGATTGCGGCATGTGGACAGCTTCCACCGGCGCATAACCAATAAAATCGCCGTAGACACCCATGATATGGGCTTTCTTTATACATTGGCCTGTTCGGCCGCCTATAAACTTACAGGCTCCGAGCGGGCAAGAGAAGCCGCCGTGCTGGCCGCCGACCAGCTCCTGAGCCGCTTCCATGAGAAAGGTGCGTTCCTGCAGGCCTGGGGCGCGTTAGGCGCTCCCGGCAGCTACCGTTACATAATCGACTGCCTGATGAACGTGCCGCTCCTGTACTGGGCCTCGGCGCAAACGGGGGACGCAAAATACTCCGACGCCGCTGACCGCCATGTAGCGACGACGCTTAAATACTCCGTCAGGCCCGACGGCAGCACGTTCCACACCGTATTTATGAGCCCCGAAACCGGAGAAATGCTGCGCGGCGAGACCTGCCAGGGTTATTCCGATGCCTCCAGCTGGGCCAGGGGCCAGGCCTGGGGGATACTGGGGACGGCTCTCGCGGCGAAGCGGGGCGATAAAGAAGCCTTCGCCGCCTTCAAGCGCGTGACGGATTACTATATGTCACGCCTGCCGGAAGACCTTGTCCCGTACTGGGACCTTATCTTTACGGAAGGCGACGAGCCGAGGGACAGCTCCAGCTGCTCAATAGCGGCCTGCGGCCTGATGGTTATGGCGGGGCTTGCCCCCGAGCAGGAAAGCACGCGTCTTATCTCAGCAGCCCGTAAGATGATAAAATCCCTCATGGACAATTACGCCGTGAAAGACCCCGCCGCGTCGAACGGCCTGGTTCTTCACGCCACCTACAGCAAGAAATCCCCTTATAACACCTGCACCCCCGAGGGCGTGGACGAGTGCTGCATATGGGGGGATTATTTCTATATGGAAGCGCTGACCCGGCTCGTTGCGGGGTTTGAAAACAACAAAATCTGGGAGGCTTACTGGGACAATGACTGACAGGCATATGTTCTTCACCGACGCCAAAGAGCTTGCGGCGTTTATAAAAGCACACTGCCCCGGCGACGCCGCCACTGCGATAGCTTCCGCAGACCGTACAGCCGCCGGAG
>JAISVU010000044.1 GCA_031271375.1 Clostridiales bacterium
AAAGCGCCGCTCCCGAGCGGGCATTCGTTCATGCGCCGCCCCGCGTCGTCAAGCCTTCCTAAGTCCCTGAGGAACATCTGGCAGTAGGCCATTAAATAATGCCCGAAGGTAACGGGCTGCGCCCGCTGGAGGTGCGTATACCCCGGCATAACGGATCCGGCGTGAGCCTTCGCAATATTTACCAGAACCTTCAGAAGCTGGGTAATCAGGTTTCTTGTTTCCTTTATTTCGTCCCTGAGGTACAGGCGCAGGTCAACGGCCACCTGGTCGTTGCGGCTGCGCCCTGTGTGCAGGCGCTTTCCCGCGTCGCCTATCCGGCGGCACAGCTCCGCCTCGATAAAGCTATGTATGTCCTCGGCTTCATCACTGAAAGAAAGCCGGTTTTCCTCAATGTCTTTGAGGATGCCGCGAAGCCCGGCGGATATTTGCTCAAAATCCCCTGCCGGGATTATCCCCTGGGCGGCCAGCATTTCGGCATGGGCCAGCGAGCCTTTTATATCATAGGCATAGAAACGCCTGTCGAAGGATATTGAGGCGTTAAAATCCGCAACGCCGCCGTCCAGCTCCTTCTCAAAGCGCCCGGCCCACAGTTTAGACTGCGCCATTATTTTTAACTCTTGCTTCCATTTTGGCCCTGACCGTAACCGGAAGCCCGTACAGATTAATAAAGCCTTTGGAATCCGCCTGGTCGTAGACGGCGTCCTCCTCGAAGGTGGCTATTTCCTCGGAATAAAGCGAATAGGGGCTTGTGATGCCCGCGATTATAATATTGCCTTTATAGAGTTTCAGTTTCACTGCGCCGGCGACGTTTTTCTGGGTGCTGTCAACGAAGGCCGACAGGGCTTCCCTCAGCGGCGTATACCACAGCCCGTTATAAACCAGGTCGGCGAATTTCTGCGCCACGAGTTCTTTAAAGCGGGCAGTATCCCGGTCAAGGCACAGGGTTTCCAGCGCAGCGTGGGCGGCGTAGAGGATCGTCCCGCCCGGGGTTTCATAGACGCCCCTGCTTTTCATCCCCACAAGCCGGTTCTCCACCAAATCAATTATGCCTACGCCGTTATCGCCGCCCAGCTTATTGAGCCTTTGAATAATGCTAACGCCGTCCAGCGCGACCGGTATGCCCTCCTTGAAGGATACCGTCACATATGAGGGCTTGTCCGGAGCCTTTTCCGGGGTCACGCCTAATTCCAGTATTTTGTCGTACTGCGGCTCGTTGGCGGGGTCTTCCAGGTCAAGCCCTTCATGGCTCAAATGCCACAGGTTTTTGTCTTTGGAATAATTCGTCTCCCTTGTAACGGGAACCGGAATCCCCCGCGCCGCCGCGTAATCGATTTCGTCGTCCCTGCCCTTCAGCTCCCATACGCGCCAAGGCGCGATGATAGGCATATCAGGCGCGAAGGCTTTGATTGTCAGCTCGAAACGGACCTGGTCGTTGCCCTTGCCGGTGCAGCCGTGGGCGATCGCATCGGCGCCTTCGGCTTTGGCGATCTCCGCGATGCGCTTCGCGATAACGGGCCTGGCGAACGACGTACCCAGCAGGTACTTGCCCTCATAGACGGCCCCGGCTTTCAGCGTGGGGAAGATGAAGTCCTCTGTGAACTCCTTGCTCAAATCCTCCACATAAATCTTAGAAGCTCCGGTCTTTATCGCCTTTTCGCGCAGGCCCTCAAGCTCGGTCCCCTGCCCTACGTCCCCCGCCACGGCTATAACCTCGCAGCCGGGGTAATTCTCCTTGAGCCAGGGGATGATGACCGAGGTGTCCAAACCGCCCGAGTACGCCAATACGATTTTCTTATAATTCGACATTTATCTAACCTCCATAATAATTATCAAAGATAATACTAAATTACGGAGTTGAAGTCAAACCTTTCTTGTGATATTCTGTGAAAAAAGGGGGCTTTTATCATGCCGTTAAACCTCACGCGGAAACTTATCGCCGCGCATCTTCCGCCGCAATCCACCGACATTTCAACCATAAAGCCCGGGGATGAGATTTATATAACTATAGACCACACGCTGACCCACGATATCACGGCGGTTATGTCTTACCTGGCTTTCGAGGCATTGGGTATTTCAAGGGTCGCAGCCGAATGCTCGGTAAGCTACCTGGACCACAACCTCCTGTATGTGGACAGCAAAACCCCGGACGACCATATATTTCTGCAGTCCGTAGCGAAGAAGTACGGCCTGTACCTCTCCCGCCCCGGCAACGGGATATGCCACTCCGTGCATTACGCCCGTTTCGGCATACCGGGCAAGAGCCTGCTGGGCACCGACAGCCACACGCCCACTGGCGGGGCTATAGGGATGCTCGCCGTCGGCGCGGGCGGGATGGACGTGGCGGCGGCTATGGCCGGGCTTCCGCTGCGCCTGATTATGCCGAAGGTTGTTAAGGTTGAGCTTATTGGGAAGCTCAGGCCGGGTTCCGGGGCAAAGGACGTCATCCTGGAAATGCTCAGGCGTTACGGCGTCAAGGGCGGCGGCGGGAGGATATTTGAATACGCGGGCGAGGGCGTTCTTTCGCTGGAGGTACCCGAGCGCGGCACTATCGCCAACATGGGCGCGGAAATGAACGCGACGACATCCCTATTCCCCGCCGACGCGGTTGTGAGGCGCTTTTTCGCGGCCCAGGGCCGGGAAGCGGATTTTGTTTCGCTGGAGGCGGACACGGACTGCGCTTACGACGAAGCGATAACCATAGACCTTTCAACCCTGGAGCCCCTTATCGCCTGCCCGGATATGCCCGACAACGTGAGGCCGGTGAGCGAAGCTGCGGGCGTTAAAGTAAACCAGGTCTATATAGGGAGCTGCACCAACGGCTCATACGCCGACATAGCCAAAGCCGCGCGTATCTTGAAGGGCCGCAGGGTTCACGAGGACGTGAGCCTGACCGTCGCTCCTGCCACCAGGCAGATATTCCGGGAGCTGTTGGAAGACGGGATAATAACGGATTTGATAGACGCGGGAGCGCGCATAACGGAGATATGCTGCGGCGCTTGCTGCGGAATAGGCCAGGCCCCGCCCACGGGCGGGGTTTCGGTGCGCACGTCTAACCGCAACTTTAAAGGCCGGGGCGGGACAGAGGACGCAAAGCTCTATATCACCGGCCCCGAAACGGCGGCGGCGTCCGCGATAACGGGACGTATTACCGACCCGAGGGCGGTCTTTGACTGCGCCAAGCTCCTGGATATTAAAGAGCCTGAGCATTACCATACCGACGATTCCATGATACTGCCCCCTATCCTGGATACAGCGGACATTGAAATCATCAGAGGGCCGAATATTAAGCCGCTGCCGGTAAACGCCGCGCCGCCCGCCGCGCTATCTGTGCGCGTGAGCCTTAAAACCGGCGACAATATTTCCACCGACGACATAACCCCCGCCGGGGCCCAGTTTTCATCAATGCGCTCCAACATCCCGCTTATCGCGGAGTACGCTTTCTCTCGGTATGACCCGGATTTCGTTTCCAGGGCGAAGGGAAGCGCGCCCAGCGTAATCGTCGGCGGCGAGAACTACGGGCAAGGCTCCAGCAGGGAACATGCCGCAATAACCCCAATGTTCCTGGGCGTTAAGGCCGTCATCGCCAAATCCATAGCCCGTATACACCGCAACAACCTAATCAATCACGGGGTTATTCCTATGTTCTTTGAGAATAAGGACGATTATGGCCGCGTTGAGCTGGGCGACGAGCTGGAAGCCGCCGCGTTGGCTGAGCAGTTAAAGGAAGGGCGGATCATATTCAAGAATGTGACGCGGAATGTCAGTTTCGCGGCAATAACGGATCTGACCGCATCTGAAACCGCAATAATCCTGAGCGGCGGGACGCTTAACTGGATAAAGGCCCAGAACTCTCAGAGCTCTATTTCCAATACTTAACCCCAAGAACCGGCGATTTGACCGCCGGGTTTTCAGCAATAAGCCTTGCCGCCTCGAAAAACTGCCGCGCCGCTTCCGGCAGGAGGCGGCCTTTTTTGTACGCCGCCACGACGGAGCGTTTCTCCGGCGGGTCGTTCGTAGTGCAGAAAACGGGGCGGGTTTCGTATTTTACAGACCTTATATGGCGTACCGGCATTATCGTGAATCCCATTCCCTGTGAGGCCAGATAAAACGCCGTCGACGTATTGGAAAGCTCGATGACGGTCTTCGGGGTAATACCGTAATACTCAAACATATGGTTCGCGGCACGGTAAAGCCCGTGCTCCGGCGTAAGCGAAACATAGGGCTGGCCGTCCAGCGCGGACGGGTCGATATAGTAAAGCGCGTCGCCCTGAGGCGGCGGGGGGGAGCCGTTAAACATCTCATGGTTTGCCGGAACCACTACCATCAGCTGCTCGTCGCAGATAAACTCGTAATCAATGCCAGGCACCGTGATAGGCAGCGTCAGCACTACGCAAATATCAATCCGCTCCGAGATAATTTCTTTTTCCAAGAATCCGCTGCTGCCTTCGGTAACGCGTATGTCGATGTTGGGATACCGCTCCATAAAAACGGGCAAAATACGCGAAAGCCACGCCGAACTGCGGGACTCGGGAATGCCCACGGTGAGGCGCCCCGAACGGGACGCGGCTATGTCCGCAATCTCCCGGTCCAGCTGGTTCTTCATCGCAAGGATGCCCTTCATGCCTTCGATATAGCGTTCCCCGGCATAGGTCAGCTTAACGGGCGTCGCCGTGCGGTCAAAGAGCTTAACCCCCAGCTCGCTTTCCAGCTTGTTAATGCTCTTGGTAAGCGCGGGCTGCGAAACATAGAGCTTGGCCGCGGCCCGGGAGACGCTTTGCTGCTCCGCTACGGTTACGACATAATGATAACGCATAAATTCCATAATGAGCCTCCGGCGAATCTTCGCGGCCGTTGTATATTATGCACAAGCACCACAGGCGGTAATTTACGTAATTTGGCAATAATAACTTTTGGTTATCGCTGATAAAACTTTTTATTATTGGACTTTGACAGCGAAATCATTATAATAAGTATAGAATAAGCAGCGAAGAAAATCAAGACAATCAAGAGGAGGATTCGAATGAAAAAGAAACTTGCCTTGTTAGCGGCGCTTGCCATGATGCTTTCTTTCGCTCTGGCCGCCTGCGCAACCAACCCGCCCGCAGAAGCCCCGGCCGGCGAGACGCAGCCCGCCGCCGAGGTTCCCGTAGCGGAACGCTACGGCGGAGTGCTGAAGGTTTCGATGAACCAGGACCCCGTCTCGCTGGACGCCCTGCTTGAGGGCGGCGAGAACGAGCAGATCCCGGCGGCGCATATCTTTGAGACCGCCCTTGCGCTGGATAAAAGCGGCAACGCGTTCCCAGGCGTCTGCGAGTACACCTTCGACGGGACCACGCTTACGCTGAAGGTCCGCGAAGGCGTAACCTTCCATAACGGAGACGCCGTCGAGATCGCCGACGTTGACGCTTCGATGACCCGCTGGCTTACGAACGTTTCGTTCGCCCGCACCCACTTCGGCGACAAAATCGCTACCCGCGAGATCGTGGGCGACGAGCTGGTCGTCACGTTAAGCGGCCCCGCGCCCCTCGCGCTTACCGCTCTTGGCAGATACGCGCAGGGACTTTACATCATGCAGGAAGAAATCTGCGTAGCGAAGCCCGACACGAAGATTGCCCAGGAAGAGTATATCGGAACCGGCCCCTATAAGTTCGTCGAGCACCTTGCGGACCGCTATGTCCGCGTGGAGCGTTATGACGCCTATGTCCCGACAAACGCCGAGGCTGACGGCCGCGCCGCCCCGAAGATGGCTTATGTGGACGAGATTTACTTCTATCCCGTGCCCGACAGAACCGCCCGTATCACAGGCGTTCAGACCGGCGAGTATGATGTGGCTATCGGCGTTCCCGCCAACATGATGGCCGAGCTTTCCGCCTCCGAGGATTTGGTTGTGGAAGTTAAAGACCTGGGCATCATGGCCGTTATGGTGTTCAACTCAAACCAGGGCTTAGGCACCGACGTGAACCTCCGCAAAGCCATTCTGGCCTGCGTGGACATG
>JAISVU010000235.1 GCA_031271375.1 Clostridiales bacterium
CTATGCGAGAGCTTTCACGCAACACGCAATCCGTATTAAGCTGCTTGCAGCGCGACGGTGAAGTGGTCGTTACCAATAACGGGCAACCCACAATTTTACTGGTTGATTTAGTCGGGCGGGATTTAATTGAAACGGTTGGCAGTTTTCGCAAGGCCAGACTGGATATGCCATCAGCCCGGCAACAGCATGACGCGCTCTTACGTTTTATCGAAGCGGTTGACGCCAGGGAAAATGAGCCGTTGACTGATGAGGATTATGCCGCCCTTGAAAACAGGCGGGTTAATTTTAAGAAGGACTTTGAACTGTGATGTATGCGTTGGATACTAATATAGTGTCGTATTTCCTGAAAAAAGATAGTGTGGTTCGAGACAAGTTTTTGGCCGCCACTACTCAAAACAACCGCTTTGTCATGCCTGCGATTGTCTATTTTGAGGTTAAACGCTGGCTCTTGGAGCGCGGCGCGAAAAATAAAGAATCCGATTTCAGCGAGTTCTGCCAGAGTGTGCCGCTGGGCGAGTTCGACAGGCGCGTCTGGCATTTGGCGGCTTCGATTTATGTACAAGCGCGTAAAAAAGGCAAGCCTGTTGATGACGACGCCGATTTACTGATTGCGGCGTTTTGCATTGTCAATGGTTATACGCTCGTTACCAACAATATCCGCCATTTCGAGAATATAGACGGCTTAGACTTCGTTAATTGGAAAGAACAATGATAAGCGGCGTTTTAGACGCGTATTCAAATCAATACTTGTAATACCCGGAGGCCCGTAAGTGTCTGAAGATTTTGCCGATAAACGTAACGAAAACTCCCTATATGCCCCCAACTCCCCCCGTGCGAGGCTGGACAGGGAAACGGGGGCGCTTAAAGGCGCGATACTGGGGCTTATTAAAAGCGGGCGCTTTGACGCGGCGCGGCAGGTTCTTGGCGCTTACGCAAAGGCCAACCCCGCCGACCCTGAGATTAAGCATATCGGCGCCTTAATAGACGAGGCAAGCTCGGACGAAGGATTACGGGAAAAGATGGCCCTGCTGGACGGGGTTGAAACCGTGTTCATCCTGGAAAACGCGTTCTCCGTCCGCAACGGCGCGGTCGCGAGCGTTCTGCGCAAAGTGAAGCTGATGGAAGACAAATGGGGCTACAAGCCCCTTATTTTAGTGTGTTCTTACGATGTAGAGCTGCGGCGGTTTCTTTTGGGCCTTCGGCGCGACGGGTTATCTGACAATCAAGTGCGGTTGAACAAAGGGTCCCGTGTTTTAAACGTTTACGACTATTTCCAAAAGTCATACGCCGATAACCTGGGGTTAAAAACCGTTTACCACAAGGACGGAAAAGGCGTAATAGATGTGTATGAAGGCGGTAAAACCGTAAAAAAGGAGCATTATACCGGCATCGCCGGGGCGCTGTGCCTGACCGAGGAGTTCAAGGGCGGCGAAAAGGTAAGAGAGACGGTTTACGACGACTGGGGCTATGTCAGCAGCGTCCGCGAGGGTGAAACGGTACTGTTTTACGACACGGGCGGAAGGGTTTGCATAAAGGCGCGGACTAACGAAAAGGACGAACCGGTTAAATTAACGGTTTACGGCGAGGACGGCGGGATAATAAAAGAATGCGGCGGAAACGCGGGGCTGGCGGCGCTGTGCCTGGAGCGCTTGACGGCGGACGGCAGGTTTTATATGCTGGTCTTTGAAAGCGGGCTGATGTCCAAAGCCGCCGGGGAGATTAACAGAGCCAACGCCGCGAAGGCCATTGTGGTTCACAGCGTGTTCTTGAAGGACTCATATGACTTGGGCAGCCCGCCGCAGCTGTTTTACCGGTATATGTGCGAGAACCGGCAGCAGTTTGACCGTATCATATTTTTAACGAATGCCGAGCGGGACGACTTTTTGGCCATATACGGCGACGCGGGGAACACCGCGGTTATCCCGCATCCCTACCCATACCCGGTCGTCAGGGCGGACTTTGACCGGCGGGATCACAGAAAGGCCGTCGCCGTAACCAGGCTGGACGCGTTAAAGCAGAACAATATCGCCGTTGATATTTTTAAAATAGCCGTCGAAAAACTGCCGGACGTTAAGCTGGAGATATACGGGCACGGGGAAAAGGAAGACGAGCTGAGGGAACAGATAAAGGCTCTAAACCTTGAGAACAACGTATTTCTGATGGGTCTGACGAACGACCCTATCCCCCTGTTCAGCGAAGCCGCCCTCTACCTGACCGCGAGCGCGGCGGAGGGGTTCCCGCTGACGCTGGTTGAAAGCATATGCGGCGGCTGCCCGGTCTTCGCCTTTGACATCAAGTACGGCCCTTCGGATATTGTGGAGGACGGGAAGACGGGCTATCTGATATCCCGATGGGACAAAGAGCTGTACGCCGCGAGATTAATTTCATATTTTGAAGACGTTGAACTGCAGCGGACGATGAGCGAAAACGCCTATAACAGCGCGGAACGCTTTGGGACGGCGGAGTTTCTTGAGCGGTGGTACCGGATGACCGAGGGGCTGTATAGACGCGAATAGAGTTGGTTGCCTATGTCGCCGTCTAGCGGAACGGGCGGCTGCTAGCCGCCCCTACACGGGGACATGCGAGACGAACAACCGTAGGGGCGATTATCAATCGCCCGCTTAATTGAGGGCATCGGTTATTTTCCCCCAAGCCTCTCCCTCAGCAGCGCAAAATCGCCGTCCCCGGGCGCCAGCGGCTCAAACTCGTCCAACACCTTAACGGCATCGTCATTGCGCGAGCAGTCCAGCAGGTAGGACGCCCAAACCTTCTTGAAATGGATGTATGCGGCCGCGTCACCGGCGGCTGCGGCGAGGTTTTGGCCGAAGAGGATGTACGCCTCGGTGTCGGCTTCCGCTATTTCCGCGTTCCGGGATTCCGATATAAAACGCTCCAGTGCCCCGGCGTAATCGCCCTGTATCACGGAACGCACGGCGCCGGGAAGGGCGTGCGCGAGGCCTTGGCTGACGCCGCCCATCAAAGGATTCTTTCTCAAAACATAGTTAAACATTGCCCCAATGAGGCCGGCTATGGCCTTTGAGGCTTCCG
>JAISVU010000141.1 GCA_031271375.1 Clostridiales bacterium
TCCTCCATCATCCGCGCCGCCCTGTTATAGCCTATCCTGAAGCGCCGCTGGAGCATAGACACCGAAGCCTTGCCCTTTTCGGCGACGAAATCCATCGCCTCTTTCATAAACTCGTCCGAACCCTCCCCAAAGTCCTCTTCCTCGCGGCCGGTCGCCGTTATTTCCTCAATCTTATCGGAATCATATACGGCTTCGCCGTTCTCTTTCTTTATAAAGGCCACAAGCCGCTCTACCTCCTTGTCCGAGATAAACGCGCCTTGTATGCGCTGGGGCTTGGCAAGGCCCGCCGGGGAGAAGAGCATGTCCCCCTTGCCCAGGAGCTTTTCCGCGCCCACCATGTCCAATATAGTCCGGGAATCCGTACCGCTGGTCACGGCAAAGGCCAGCCTGGACGGGATGTTGGCTTTGATGAGCCCCGTTATGACATCCACCGAAGGCCGCTGGGTCGCGACTATCAAATGTATGCCCGCTGCCCGGGCCTTCTGGGCAAGGCGGCAGATATTCTGTTCCACCTCGGCCTTGCAGGACATCATTAAATCCGCCAGCTCGTCGATGACGATGACAATCTGAGGCAGGGGTTTTTCCCCTTCCTCCGCCAGCGCCGCGTTATATCCTTTAAGGTCTCTTGTCCCCGTCTTCGCGAAGAGGTTGTAGCGCCCGTTCATCTCCCGAACGCCCCAACTCAGCGCCCCCGCCGCTTTTTGCGGGTCCGTAACCACGGGTATCTCCAAGTGGGGGATCCCGTTGTATACATTCAGCTCGACTACCTTAGGGTCGATCATCAGCATCCTCACCTCATCGGGGTTGGACTTAAACAGAATACTCGCTATTATCGTGTTGATACACACGGACTTGCCCGAACCCGTAGCCCCTGCTATCAGCAAATGGGGCATCTTCGCTATGTCAACGATAACCGTGTTCCCCGCGATATCCTTGCCCACGGCGAAGCTGAGTTTGGACGGGAAGTTCCAAAAGGCCTGATCATCCACTACATCCCGCAGGAAGACGGTTTGCACCTCGCTGTTGGGTATCTCGACGCCCACGACGGACTTCCCAGGAACCGGGGCCTCTATGCGTATGCCCATCGCGGCAAGGTTAAGGGCAAGGTCGTCCGCCAGCTTCGATATCTGCGACACCTTTACCCCAACGCCGGGGGAGAGCTCATACCGCGTAACCGTAGGCCCTTTGCTTACCTCCACAACCTTTGCCTCCACATGGAAGCTCCTCAGCGTATCCTCCAGCTTCCGCGAGTTTTCCAGTATCTGGGCTTTGGAACTGGGCGACGGCACATAGTTATTCTCGGCAAGCAAATCTATCCCCGGGTAGATATACGGCTTCTCTTCGCCATCGCCGTATTCCAGGTTTTCTTTGTGTTCCTTTGTTTTATTAAAATTAATATCTTTGTGGATTAAAAAATTCTTTTCCTTTTTCTCCGCGGCTTCCGGTTCGCTTGGCTCCTTGCTTGCCGCGACGAAATCCTCCCCGGAGGTCGTCACAGTTATCGGAACATAACCCTCGACGCCGATCCCCTTAACGCTGATGCCTTCGCCGATTACACCGTTGATTACCTCGGCGGGGCTGCCAAAGGGGCTGCCTATCGCCGCGAGGCCTTCCATCGCGCTTTCCGTCAAATCCACATCGTAAGCCAATTCAGGCATCGGTTCGGTCTCCCGCTCGTATAAACCGGGATCACTCGGCATTTTAACAATCACAGGCGCGGCATAAGCGTCTTCAGGCTTTATCGAAGGGCCTTCCTTTAAAGGCGCTTCCTTTAAAGGTGCTTCCTTCGCAAGCCCTTTACGGAAACTGACGATCTTGTCCATTGGGTCGTGAGCGCGCTTCTTACGGGAATCGCCCATCAAGTGTATCTCCGGCTCTTCCCCTCCGCCGTACTCCCACTCCGGTTCCTCGCCGCCGCTGTCTATCACGAAGTCATAGACCTTGCGTTTATCGCCTTTCTTCCGGCTTCTGTCCCCATAAACCTCCCTGATAGGCGGCAGTTCCCGCTTTCCGGCGATTGATATGTCAACGAAGCCGTCTGCCTCCGCGCCTTGCGTATCGCTGTCCCTTCCGCCTTCCGCCTGGGCGGCCACGCGGGCGTTCTCGCTAATCTTCGTCAGCTCACCGTCAATCTTTACAAACATCCTCACAAGGAAGTCAACGAGGGATTTACCCGTCACTAAAATAAGCAGAACAATCGCTCCGGCGATGAGCAGTATGCAGGCTCCCGCCCTGCCCAATATCCCCATGAAGAAGTTCCCGGCGACGGCTCCTACAAGTCCGCCGTTTGAGGCGCTCCCGCCGTCGTAATACGCCGTAATGTATTCGGTAAACGTAGTCCCCTGTATGACGCCGTCCGTGCCCGCTATATGGATAAAGCTGATAACAATAATAAACACGCATAAGCCCATAATGAGCTTGGAAAGGGAGATGGCCTTGCTTTTCCCCAGTATCAGCGTCATGCCCCATATCAGCAGGATAAAGGGCAGCGTATAAGCCCCGAAACCCGCGGAGCCCACCAGGAACCCCTTAGCGGCTTCGCCCAGCGCCCCGCCCGACGACACGTATATGCCTATGAACAGCAAAACAGCCAGCGCGAACAGCACAATAGCCCCAATCTCCGCTTTAAGCTCGGGTCTCATGCGCTCCGCCGTCTCATATTCAACTGCGGCTTGGCGGCTTGCCGCCGGTTTAACCTTGACGGACACTCCCCGCGCCGCCGTCTTTCCCCCCGCGCTTCCGCTCCGGCCCTTTGAGCTTTTGGCAGTACGGCCCGCCGGGGTTTTTTTAGCGTTGCCCATTATATCCTCCAATGGGTGAAATATGCAGTATGACTATTATATCGCAAAGCCTGTCCAAACACAAATAATTTTTCTTGAAAAGCCCCACTGCTTGTGATATGCTGAATATCGGTGATTGAATGCGAAAGGTTATTATTGCGATGGGCAGCGATTCAGACCTGCCTGTGATGGCTGGCGCGGCCCAGGCGCTGGAGACGCTGGGGATAGGCTTCGAAATACGCATCGTCTCCGCGCACCGCACGCCGGAGGCTGCGGCGGATTTGGCAAGGAACGCGGCAGACAGAGGTTTTGGCGTGATAATAGCAGGCGCGGGCGGCGCGGCCCATCTGGCGGGGGTGCTGGCAAGCCATACGGTTTTGCCCGTTATCGGCGTACCCGTTACGTCAAGGCTGTCGGGGCTGGATTCGCTGCTGTCCACCGTCCAAATGCCGCAAGGCATTCCGGTAGCCTGCGTCGCGGTGGACGGGGCGTTTAACGCGGGGCTGCTTGCCGCTCAGATACTGGCTGTCGGCGACGAGAATCTGACTCGCAGCATTGTTTTATACAAAGAGAAGCTGTTTTCTTCTGTCGTTGCGAAGGATGAGGAAATACAGAAAATTGGTTATTCTCTTTATCTTGACAAGAAAAAACAGCAATAAAGGCTATTAAGCGTCATTACCTGCCAAAAGAATTTTTTATTTAACCAAACCGTGGCTTCTCTCAGTGTTTGATTTATATTATGATTGGGAATAATGAGTTCAGTGAATAATATATAAAGGAGAGTTCATATGCCCAGAAGAAAAAAAGACGCGGGAACAGCTGAAGCGAATGCCCCGATGACCACCGGCGACATCCCAAAGACCGAGTATTTGAAGAGCAAATGCGTCATTATCGGGAAGAATATTCGGGATCACCGCAAACAGAGAAGGTTTTCCGTTGAGGATCTTGCCCAATACCTAAAGCTGTCAATTTCGTATATCGGGTTGCTTGAGCGCGGAGACAGATGCCCAAGCCTCAAGATCGTCTTCAAGATATGCGATCTGTTCGGCATAACCCCCGACGGGTTGCTTACCGCCCCCGACGACGACCCCAAAGGCGGCTTTAAGATGGCGGAAGACAGCGCCGAATACAACACCAAAACGCAGATAGACACGATAGTGTCGCTGATTCGCGTGCTGCAGGACAACGAACTGGAGTTCGTAATCGACACGATTAAGAACCTCAAAAAAATCGGGAAGTAAGAGCGAACTGTGTTCGCCCGAAATCAGGTTATACCGAAAACAACGGGCCAAGCGCCCGCTGTTTTTATTTCCTTTATCTTACATACTGTTTTTGAAACATTTTGGAACATTTCTACGTTATAATATGTTATAATGTTTAGGTACGTAATATCGGCACATTACTTAATCGAACTGGGGGGTCCTGATGGACGCGCCTGTAACGGTCGTTGATCTAAAAAATGTACGGAAGGTTTATAAAATGGGCGAGGAGCGGATCGTGGCCCTGGACAATGTTTCGCTGACCTTTGAGAAGGGCAGGATATATTGCCTGCTCGGAACCTCGGGCTCCGGGAAGTCCACGCTCCTTAACGTAATGGCGGGGCTTGAGCCGCCTACCAGCGGCAATATACGCTTCCACAGCGGCTTCATACATAAGATGAGCGAGAAGGAGCTGGCCCTGTTCAGGCAGAAGTACATCGGCTTTGTTTTCCAGCAGTATAACCTGCTTCCGACGCTTACCGCGCTGGAGAACGTAATGCTTCCGCTGATATTCAAGAACGTGTCCCGAGGCGCGAGGCGGAAGAAGGCGATGGAAATGCTTCGGGCTGTCGGCCTTAGCAACCGGCACAAGCACAAGCCGTCCCAGCTGTCCGGCGGGCAGCAGCAGCGCGTAAGCATCGCCAGGGCCTTCGTAAACAACCCCGAGATCGTCTTCTGCGACGAGCCCACCGGCAACCTGGACACGAAGACCACCGTCGAGATGATGGATTTAATAACGGGGATGGCGCGCAAGTATAACCAAACCCTCATCATAGTAACGCACAACACCGAGCTTGTGAGCTACGCCGACATGCTGATACGCATACGCGACGGCAAAGTGGAGGAAGTCTCGGAAGCCTCGGTATACAAAGACGATCCGGTTTATAATATTTCACACGCGGAAGAAAATGTCTTACCCGGCAGTATTAATGGCGGCAGTCCTTCGTAAGGCGCGGATTCCATACGCGCCGGGACTTGCGGGAATACCCGTTTCGGCGCGTCAAGGATGCCGCGCCTTACGGAGTTTACGATATAGCCTGTAATGGTTTTAACATTGTATCGCGCTAATCAGCTCCAATAAATATACCAACATCGGAGGAGAATACGGAATGAAGAAGAATAACATGATGAAGCGGATTATTGCTTTTGCGGCGGCGTTTGTGATTGCGATGGGGGCGATGGGAATGTTGCCTGTCAGTGCCTCGGGTATAGTTCCTATCGATTTGATCATTAACGGTGACGGTAGAGTTTTAACAATGGAACCTGGTACAGAAAAAGATATTCCAATTATGATAAACAACACAAGTCCTCATAAGATGGAATTAATAACAATAGTAGGTGGAGAAAAAGACGGTGTGATTTTCTTCCCAACAAATAACGGCACACAATATTCTGGATTTTTACCACGCCCGGACAATCAGAATTATGACATTGTAGTTGTACATGTCGACGCACGACAAGTTTCTGGCCAATCTGTGATAAAGTGTGAGTTAAAAGCGAAATACACAATAAACGGACAGGAATACGATACCACAGGTTCTATCACCGTAAACATCATTCCAGAAGCCGGATCAAGCGGACAGCCTCCTGTCGTCCCGCCAGCGCCTTCATCGGGCATCCTCTCCATCTCCAGCACCAGCGCCACCGTCCAAGCCGGAAGCCTGGGCGAGGCGGAGGTTGTTGTCAGCAACCCTTCGGGATACATAATCACTGACATCGCGCTCTCCGGCTCCGGCGGGGGCGGCGTTGTGGCTAATCCAATAACTTCAGTAATCCCCATTCTAAGACCCGGCGAATCGGAAGTCGTGCCGATACATCTAAACGCGTGGAACGTGGCCACAGGCGGCAGCGGCGCCGACTGCACAAGCACCGCCACATATCAATACTCTGCGGACGGGGAAACCAATATGCAGCCCGGTACCG
>JAISVU010000187.1 GCA_031271375.1 Clostridiales bacterium
CCCTTACCCGTCTGGTGTAGCGCGCCAGCCGGGCGGTTTATTTCTGTTGCACTGTCCTTGGGGTCGCCCCCACCGGCCGTTAGCCGGCATCCTGCCCTGCGGCGCTCGGACTTTCCTCGGCTAGAACCGAGAACCGAGAGCTTAGAGCCGAGATAGAATGTTGAAGAGGTTCCTTCTGAACAGTAACTATCTGTGCTCTCGGCTCTGCGTTCTGAGCTCTAGGCGCGACCGTCCGGTTTACTCGGATTTATTATAACCTATGTTTTTTACCCTGTCAAATAAACACTCCTTGCTTTATTGCCTGATATAAGATAAAATGAATCAACCGGAGGGATAAATCAATGATTAACAAGGATAAAAAGGAAAAGCCCGCGTTCTACGGCGGGCAGGCGGCTATGGAAGGTGTTATGATGCGCGGTAAGAAATCATACGCGCTGTCGGTGCGCACGCCGAGCAAGGGCATAGAGACGAGGCTCAAGGCAATCAACAAGGCCGAGCGGCATCCGTTTTTCAAGCTGCCTGTTATCCGCGGCATGGTTTCGTTCGTTTCCTCGCTGTACCTGGGCGTTAAGGTTATTTATGATTCCGCCGATATGGCGGGGTTAAGCGACCTGGAGGAAGAGAACCCGTCCCGCTTCGAGAAATGGCTGGAGAAGAAATTCGGCGACAAGCTGTTCAATTACCTGATGTATTTCAGCGTGTTTGTGTCGATATGCTTCAGCATCGGGCTCTTTATCCTGCTGCCCACCTGGATTTCCAGTTTTATTAACCCGCTTATCGGCGAGCGGAAATGGATTCTTGGCGTGTGCGAGGGACTGCTGCGCATGGCCATTTTTATCGGCTATCTGTTCCTTGTGTCCAAGATGAAGGAGATAAAACGGGTTTTCCAGTACCACGGCGCAGAGCACAAGACGATTAACTGCTATGAGAGCGGGGCGGAGCTTACCCCGGAGAACGTTAAAACCTTTACGACAAGGCATAAGCGCTGCGGCACGAGCCTGTTATTGATTGTTATGCTGGTGAGCATGGTCGTGTTCTTCTTCGTCCGGTTCGACAATATATGGCTGCGCCTGTTGAGCCGCCTGCTGCTGATACCCTTCGTCGCGGGGATCAGCTATGAGCTGATTATGTGGGCGGGGCGCTCCAAAGCCCGGATTGTCGGCATTATCAGCGCCCCTGGGCTGTGGCTGCAGAGCATTACGACATATGAACCGGATAATTCTCAGATTGAAGTGGCGATCGCGGCGCTGAAAGCGGTTCTGGTCGACGACGGGATTATTGTAGGGGCGGGGTCATCCCGCCCGGATACCGACGGGCCGGATACCGATGATACGGGCGATAATGCCTAACATATCCGACGCGCTGGCTTACGGGCGGACGATGTTGTCCGAACAGGGTATCGGGACGGCGGGGTTGGACTCAGCTCTGCTGTTAATTCGGGTTGCCGGATTATCAAAAACGGATTTGGCCACAAAGACACAAAGACTTCTTAGCGAGGCGGAGTACCGCGCCTACGACGAAATGCTCCGGCGGCGGGCAGCCTTTGAGCCTGTTCAATATATTCTAAACGCCTGTGAGTTTATGTCGCTGCCCTTTTATGTGGACGAACGGGTTTTAATACCCAGGGCGGACACGGAGACGCTGGCGGAAGCGGTAATCGGATATGTGTATCTTCGCTGTAGGGGCGAACTGCGTTCGTCCGCATTGTCGCCCGCGCGTGAAAATATCAACATCCTTGACCTCTGCTGCGGTTCCGGCGCGCTGGCTGTGTCGTTGGCCCATTATATCCCCAAAACGCGGGTAACGGCGTCCGACATCGACGCCGGAGTGCTGCAAGTCGCGGGTATAAACGCGGAACGGAATGGAGTGTCTGAACGTATTAACTTAGTAGAAAGCGATCTGTTCGCCTCGATTCCACGAGGGCGACTGTTTGATATTATCGTATCTAACCCGCCGTATGTGCGAAGCGGCGATATCCCGGGCCTTGAGCCGGGCGTTAAGGATTACGAGCCCCGCCTTGCCCTGGACGGCGGCGCGGACGGCCTGCGGTTTTTGGATATAATAATAAGGGATTCCCGGGGTTATCTTCGTCCCGGCGGCGGGCTTTTTCTGGAGATAGGGCATGACCAGGGAGCGGATGTTAAAACGATGTTGGAGCAGGCAGGGTATATGAATGTTAAAGTGTTGAAAGATTTGGCGGGGAAGGATAGGGTGTTGCAGGGAGAAATGATGTCGGTAACTTAGTGGGCGGCTGATAGCCGCCCCTACACAATGCAGCGTTAAGTAATCATCCGTAGGGGCGATTATTAATTGTCGACAAGTTATTAACATCTTCTAAACGAAAGGAGCTTTTCATGTTTTCCAGACTTGACGATATAGAGACCCGCTACGACGCGATAGGCGAGAAGGTGGGCGATCCCGCCGTCATCGCGAACCAGAACGAGTGGCGGACTCTGATGAAGGAACGCAGCGGCCTTGAGCCGATTGTGGAAAAATACAAGGAATACCGCAAACTGACGCAGGAGGTCGGCGAGCACAAAGAAATGCTGGAAGAAAACCACGACGACGACTTCCGGGAGCTGATAAAAGAGGAGTACGCCGAGGGGCGGAGGCGGCTGGAGGCCGTCACGGAGGAGCTGAAGACGCTGCTGCTGCCCAGAGACCCTAACGACGACAAGAACGTCATTGTGGAGATACGCGGCGGGGCCGGCGGCGACGAGGCGGCCCTGTTCGCTTACGATTTGTACCGGATGTACTGCCGCTACGCCGAGCGGCGGCGTTTCAAGACCGAGCTGTTGAGCTACAACGAGAACGGGCTGGGCGGGTTTAAGGAGGCCGTTTTCCAGATGAACGGGGCGGGGGCTTATTCCCGGCTTAAGTATGAAAGCGGTGTCCACCGCGTCCAGCGCATCCCCGTTACCGAGACCAACGGGCGCATACACACCTCCACCGTTACCGTGGCCGTCCTTCCAGAGGCCGAGGAGCTGGACGTCGACTTGGACATGAACGACGTTTCTATCGATGTCTACCGCTCCCACGGGCACGGGGGTCAGAACGTCAACACAACCGACTCCGCCGTGCGCGTGACCCACGCTAAGAGCGGCATCGTCGTCACCTGCCAGGACGAAAAGTCCCAGCATAAGAACAAAGACAAGGCCCTGCGGATTCTCCGGGCCAAGCTCTATGAGCTGGAGCAGCAGCGCCAGCGCGACGAGATATCCAAAGAGCGCCGTTCCCAGGTAGGCACCGGTGACCGCTCCGAGCGTATCAGAACGTATAATTATCCCCAGGGCCGCGTCTCGGACCACCGTATAAACCTCACCCTTTACAAGCTGGAAGCCTTCCTGGACGGCGACATGGACGAGATGACCGACGCGCTGATAACAACCGACCAAGCAGCGCGCCTTAGCGCGAGTGAATAATGATTACCCTGCGTAACGGCACGGCGGCGTTTTTGAGGAACAACGGCAATATTTTATTGATTAAGCGGGCCGGGAACCGGGTTATCCTTCCGGGGGTTTGGAGCGGCGTCGGCGGGCATATGGAGCCGGGGGAGTTGAACAACCCGTCGGCGGCCTGTATCCGCGAGATTGAAGAGGAGACGGGAATCGCTTCTTCTGATATAAACGGCCTTGAGCTGCTGTATGTTATTTTGAGACGTTTTAACGATGAAATACGCCAAAGTTATATCTATTTCGGAGAAACTTCAAAGACCGGGGTCGTCCAAACCGACGAGGGCGAGTTGTTTTGGGTTTCCGAAAACGAGCTGCTCGAACGGGAGTTTTCGGCCACGTTTACCGCGATGCTGGAACATTACATAAAAAGGGACAGGGACGACCGGGCTGTATATGCGGGCGTGGCGGGGAATGACGGCGGGAGGTTAAGGATGGTATGGGCGCGGTGCGAGGATTTCGGCTAATATTAACGCTTCCATGGCAACGGTTTTTTATGTTTCTCTTAATCTCTGTGTCTCTGTGTGAAAAGGTTTTAATAGCATGTTTAGATAGGGAATTATTACACACAGAGGCACAGAGGCACGGAGAGCGTTAAAGATTTTTGACTTAGTAAATATATTTGCTTATAAATGGTTAAATAAAGCGTTCCCTTTCTTTCCCTGACGAATAAACATGTTTTTCGCAAACAATATATTACAAGTTTACAACATCCTTTTGAAAGGGGAATAATAATGAAAAAGATCGCTGCGATTTTAGTATTGTTAGGGGCTTTGGTTATCTGTGCGCCTGCAATGGCGGCCGAGCCGATGTTTGAGGACACTGCCGGGCACTGGGCCGAGGAAGAGATAAACCGTTGGGCCGGGTACGGCGTAATCAGCGGATGGGACGGCTATTTCAGGCCGCAGGACAATATAACCGTCGCCGAGTTTTCAGCCATTCTGGACAATGTAATGCGCTTTACCGACCAAGCGGAATACGACCCTGAGATATACAAAGATCTGAACGCGGACGACTGGTACTTGCCCGCCATGCTCAGACTGGCAAAGGCCGGGATAATTGCCCCGAACAGGGAAGGGAAACTGAACCCGGCTGAACTCCTTACCAGGGCGGACGAAGCCGTTATGCTGGCCAAAGCGTTCAGCCTTACGCCCGTTTCGGGGGCCGTAACATTCAGGGACAACGACGAGATAGCCCCGTCGGTCAAGCCGTATGTAAAGGCAATGCAGGAAGAAGGCTACATAACGGGTTATCCTTCGGGCACAGGCTTCGCCTTCAGGCCGGATCAGCCGGTGACAAGAGCGGAAGCGGTGGCGATGATAGGCGTTATCGTCGCGGGCTATGTTGACGGAAGCGGGGATGTTACCGGGAGCGTTGACGGGAATGTGCTGGTGTCCGCTGCGGGTTCGGAGCTGTCGCTTGCGGATATCGCGGGGAACTTGTATATATCCGGGGGCGCTTCCGATGTTACGATAAACGACGTGACGGTTAAAGGCGACACTATCATCAATTCCCCCGGTAAAGTGAAGGTCCTTAACAGCAGGATGAACGCGGTGCTGGTTGACGCCGTGGGCGGGAACACTGCGCTGACCGTCGAGGGCGCTATTAACATCCATTCGATAGAGATGCGTACCGGCGGCGTTATCGAAGCGCTACCCAACGATTACGGATTTATCCGCAACACCATAATATCCAAGAGCCTGCCCGAGGGCCAGACCGTGACGCTGAAGGGCGATTTCCGCCAGTTTATGAACAACGCGCGGGAATCCGCCGTAAACCGGGCCGGGGCAGTCTTTAACACCGCCGACATTAAACCGGTCGAAGCCACGGCGGTGACGGGTTCCAGGCCGACGAACAACAGGCTTACGGCGGATATAACCTCGCGGAGCCTGGGGACGGCCTATGTGCTGATTTTAAAGGACACTGCGACTAGGGAGCCCTCGCGGGACGAGATTATGGACAAAAAGATATACGAGCCCGCGGCGCATGTATTCGACTACGGCAGCTTCCGGGTTTACCCCAATAACACCGAGACATTCGTCTTTACCGGGGCGAACCAAAAGCTGGGGATAGACAACCAGGGGCATAAGATATACGTGATCGTTGAGGACGGCAACGGGGCGCTGGCCGAAGCCGTGTCGGAGCCGGTATATTTCCGGCCCGGAGTAGAGGACGTTTATGTGGAGGACGCGAAGAACATCATCGCCGTGTTTGACCACCCCTTCGACAGCGGGGCGGCGGTGGAGGAATGCTACGACCTTTATATCGGTTCGGGTATGCGCGAAAAGGTGAGTTACCGCGCTTATAACGTCTTCCCCGACCCAAACCATGAGAGCTGGACATACCGGTTATCCCTTGTGTACGGCGACAGCCTTGAGGAAGCGGTCTTTGTAAGCGTTGAGCCGAAAAACGGCCAGGGCCAGAGCATGACTGCCGCCTATAACCCGCGCAGCATCTTCGCGAAGGCGTTTAACGCCGTAACCACGCTGGACAATACCGTCGATATATCGGGAAGCGTTAGCAAGCGCTGCGATATTTACTGGGTTTTGACGGACGAATATGTGAGAAATGTCAGGCAGTACGCCTATGATATCGCGTCTGAGAATTTCCCGGTGACGTCTGTAAATACGCGTTACGGCAATCTTCTCGCGCAGAACGGGGATTTTAGGACATATATCAACGGCTTTTCCGAAACGCCCGAGTATTATTATCTGTACGTATATATCACCGACGGAGTGGGGAGCCCTGAAGTAAGGATGTATGTGATTGAATAACCGCTCTTTCCGCAATACACAGAAAAAACCTATTTACAACGCGGTTTTTTTGAGGTATACTAACCTTTGATAACGGCGGGAGGATGGTGTAATATGCGGATTGAGCGTATCAGCGACGCGCAAATCAAATTCATTTTAAATAAAGAGGATTTAAGTTATCATAACCTCAAGATCGCCGACCTGGCGCAGAATTCGGAGAAGATGCACGGGCTTTTCCGAGAGATGATGACCCAGGCGATGCTGGAATATGATTTTACCGCGGATCCCAATACCCCGCTAATCGTGGAGACCGTGCCGCTGCCGAACGAAAGCATTATGATCGTCGTTACGAAGGCCGCCGGGCAGGGTTATATCGAAAACAAGTTCAGCTTCGCCCCTAAGGCAAGGGAAGAACGCAGATATCGGCGCAAGCCGTTAATCGAAACGCCGTCCCCGATGGGTGAGAATGACGCGCCGGTGCATATCTTCACGTTCAAGAGCCTGGATGAGGCCGGAGCGGCGGCAACGCGGCTGAGCGGCGGTTTCCACGGCGACAGCAGCCTTTACAAGAACAAGAATAAATACTTCCTGGTGCTGCGCGGCGAGAACGGCGCGGCCGGGCGCAGCGAATTTGAACGCTTCGAATCCATACTTCTTGAGTATGGGCAGAAGCATTCATCATCCATCATATATATGCTGCACCTGGACGAGTACGGGGAAATGATCGTTTCCAACCCGGCGGTGGAGAAGCTGGCGGGGATTTATTCGTGATTTGACCGTTCGGGTTTCTTTCCGAAATACTGATAATAATCTATCTTGAGCGCCCCGCTGAAGAGTTTTCGGCGGGCGTCGGCTTTTTTGCCAAAGATTCTTTCAAAATCCTCATCGGCTGTGACAACATAAGCCGACCAGGATTTTTCGTTTTTTACCAGCCCTCCGAGGGATTTATACAGCACCCTCGCATCGTTCAACTCCGACATGCGTTCGCCGTAGGGCGGGTTGGTTATCAGCACCCCGTACTCTCCGGGCAGTTTCACATCCTTGATGTCTTTCTGAGAGAACTCTATGCAGTCCGCTACGCCGACGTTTTCGGCGTTAAGCCGGGCCATGCGCAGAACCTCTTTATCAATGTCCGAGGCGTATATCTTCGGCATAAAACCGCGTTTTACAGCCGCTTTCGCCGCGGCGCGCTCCTGTGACCACGCCGCAACGGGCACTTGCTCCCAGCGCTCGGATGCGAAACGCCTGGTAAGCCCCGGCGCGATGTTCCTCGCCATCATAGCGGCTTCGATGGGTATTGTGCCGCTGCCGCAGAAGGGATCCAACAGAATACGGTCTTTTCGCCAGTAACTCAGCTCAATCAGCGCCGCCGCCATAGTCTCCTTGATAGGCGCGGCGGCCTGGGAAGCCCGGTATCCCCTTTTATGCAGGCCGACGCCGGAGGTGTCCACTGTGATCGTCACTTTATTTTCACGCAGCGCGGCTTGAATCGTATACTCCGCGCCTGTTTCTTCAAAGTAATCCAGTCGGTACTTCTCTTTGAGTTTTTCAACGACGGCCTTTTTAACGATGCTCTGGCAGTCCGGCACGCTGAACAGAGCCGATTTAACGGACTTCCCGGTGACGGTGAACCGGCCGTTCTTTGGGATGTAGTCTCCCCAGGGCAGGGCCTTCGTGCCTTCAAAGAGCTCGTCAAACGTGACGGCGGTGAACTCGCCCATGACGAGCAGAACCCTGTCGGCGGAACGCAGCCAGATGTTGGCCTTAGGTATGTCCGTAAAATCCGCTTTGAACGCTATGCTCCCGTTGTCGGAGGCTGCGACGGGGAAGCCCAGCTTAACGACCTCGCGTTTAACGGTGGCTTCCAGGCCGAAGGCGGCCGTTGCAATTAGGGTTATTGGCATTGTAAGCTCCTTAGGTTTTTCTTTGAAGGTTTTCTCCGCCCCTCTGTGTCTCCGTGTGTAAAAATCTTTTTATCCTTACACACAGAGGCACAGAGGGACGGAGATTTGAGATTGCGTTATGGGATTCCCCAGTCAATCATTATAGGCCTGGCCCGTGACCGGGATGACGGGATGATAGCCGTCCAACGTATATTATCGATAAATATATATTAAAAGATTGTATTTGTAAAGTAGTCTGTGTTAAATTAATACCATGATAAAACTCGACCTCCCCGCAATATACTCTGCGCTTGAACGCAGATACGGAGACCTGAACTGGTGGCCGGCGAAAACGCCATATGAGGTTATCGTCGGTGCGGTTTTAACGCAGAACACGAATTGGTCAAACGTCGAACTGGCCCTCGCGAATTTCGGCGGCCCGCCGGAACCCGCGTTCATCGAAACGGCAAGCATTGAGCGGCTCATAGAGCTTATCCGCCCCGCTGGGTTCTTTAACCAGAAGGCGCGGTACTTGAAAAACATCACGGCCTGGTTCAAAGCCTATGATTATGATGTTCACAAGGTGCAACAGCGCGACGCCAAAGCCCTGCGCGCCGAGATTCTGGCGGTTCACGGCATTGGGAGGGAAACGGCGGATTCGATAATGCTGTACGCCTTCGGCTTTCCCGAGTTCGTTGTTGACGCGTATACGAAACGCCTGCTGGAACGTATGGGCTTGGAACCGATGGATTATGAGCGCGTTAAGGCGCTGTTCCAAGAACAGATGCCAAAAGACGAAAGAGTATACAATAATTTCCATGCCGCCATCGTCATAAACGCGAAGCGGCACTGCCGTAAAAAGCCGGATTGCCGGGACTGTCCGCTTGGGGGGATATGTGGCAAGTTGTAAAATGAGGTACTCACACAGCAGGGGCTAACGCCAGAAGCAATCGGTAAAGCGCTCATACCGGAACGGAACAGGCGGACGATCGAGCGGGAACTGGAGCGAGGGCTGACAAAACAGTATGAAAATGCAAATCGCATCCTGCGCCGATTCGTGCCTAAAGGTACCGAAATTGGCAAATTTACCGCTAAAGAGCTTCAGAAAATTGAGGATTGGGTAAACAACTATCCGCGTAGAATTTTTAAGTATCGATCGTCGAATCAAATGGCTGCTTGAAATCTTTCTCTCTCACCGGGGGAGAGAAAGAACAATGCAACTTCATTCAACTGGGGATAAATGGTGGGCTATTAAACTTGCTATTTTGCAGTAATTTCGACAAAACACGTTTTTATATTGAAATCCCTGCCTCATAGCGTTATAATGTTAGCGGTTCGACGCTTACAAAACTCGTAAAAGGGGAAAGCGTGAATATGGATATTCTTCTCCGAATCTGTGCATCTTTGAACTGTGATTTGGATGATATAGTTGAGATAGTTTCAGAAAA
>JAISVU010000189.1 GCA_031271375.1 Clostridiales bacterium
CGTTTCATATCGCGGATATCCATATGCTCCGAGAGCTTTTTCCCCACGCTCTCTATTTCCGTGAGGAGCCCGGTTATCCGTTTCTCCAGCCCCTCGTCGCCCAGGCGCTTGAGCGTGAAAGAAAACTCGTCGGAAATAACGCGTTCCTTCACCGGCGCATGATCCGTAAGATAAGCGGGGGTTGTTTCTGTAATCTTTATACCCATTTTAATCAGACCTTTGCCGTCAGACCTTTTTGAATTCCTCTACGTTCAAGACGAAGATCGTAGCGCCGCCTACCGTGACTTCGACGGGGTAAGGGGCGTAGCTCTCGGGGGTTCCGGCCTGCGGCGTCGTCACCGAGGTTATCTGCTTCCTTGCCTTGCACTTTTTTTCTATAATTTGAATCAGCTCAGGCACGCGCTCTTCCGTAACGCCGCAGATCAGCGTCGTATTGCCGGCGCGGAGAAACCCGCCGGTAGTGGCGAGCTTAGTAACGCTGTAACCCTGTTCGTTTAACGCGTCCATCACCTGGAACGCGTCGTCGTCGTTTATAATGGCCATTATCAGTTTCATAAAAAACTCTCCCTTCCGCCAGACTACAGTTTTATTAATATCTTAGTCTAACATATAATTATTCCCAATGCAATTAATTTTTAACTTGGCAGAGGCGCAGAATGGTTGTATACTGGGTATAAAAGAGGGCGAAGCCAAGCCCGCAACCGGAGGGAACCGATTAAATGGTCTTTTGGCAGCAGCTTATAATCGTATGCACCCTTGTGTTTTTCGCGGGGCTGGTGGACGCCGTCGCGGGCGGAGGGGGTATCATATCCCTTCCGGCGTATCTGGCGGCGGGCCTTCCCTTCAGCATCGCCAGGGGTTGCAACAAATTCAGCTCCGTGATAGGGCTGACGCTATCGTCGGCGCGTTGTATAAAAAGGCGCAAGGTACATTACCGCGCCGCCGCATCAGCGGGGATAACCGCGCTGATCGGCTCCTCCGTCGGGGCCTGGCTCAGTATTGTCCTGGATAACTATGACACGCGTTATTTCCAATATACCATGATTGCTTCGCTGCCGATCCTCGCGGTCTTTATCCTCACGAACAAGCGGGTTGGCGACAGCGTTCCGAAAAAGGATTTGCCTTTTGCGAAGCTGCTTATCCTATCCGGCCTTGCCGGGCTTGTAATCGGCTGTTACGACGGGTTCTTCGGCCCGGGGGCCGGCACCTTTCTCATCATTGTGTTCAACGCGGTTATCGGTTTTGACATACTGACGGCCTCCGGCACGGCGAAGCTGGTCAACTTCGCTTCAAACCTCGCCGCGCTGATTACGTTTTTGCGTGACGGGGATATTCTTTTCACGCTCGCGGTTCCGGCGGCGCTGTTTTCGGTGCTGGGAACGATTGTGGGCACGAAGCTGGCCTTTAAAAACGGCGCGAAGATCATCAGGCCCGCCTTCGTGGCCGTGCTGGGATTGCTGCTGGTTAAAATCATTTTTGATTTATTTACACAAATAAAATAAATGTTCATATATACGACATATTTTAGTCAATATTGGGCCTTATAATGATATCAAAAAAAACAAGGAGGAAAATCAAATGAAAGAGAAGAGCGGTTTCTTTAAGAGGTTTATCGGCGTGCTGACCGCAGGCGCAGTGATCTTTGGGGTTTACTGCCTGGGGTTCGGCGCGGGGAACGGGTACGATTTAAAAGAAGCGGGCGGCAAGCTGAGGGCGGCCGAGGATTTAAAGTATATGCAGCTCAGTGCCGCGACCGGGGAACGGTCTCTGCTGGACAGCTACTCCGACGTGTATGAGGCCGTAAGGGACGCCGTAGTTAGCATTAACGTAACCTTCCAGGTTACCACAAGCAGCGGTTCATCGGGCTCGGGCTTCGATTCGATGATACCCTGGTTTAACGAAAACTTCGGCTTTTCAATCCCCGAAGACAGCATACCGGATAGCAGGGGATATCAAATCGAGCCGCCCCAGGGCGCGGGCAGCGGCATTATCTTCCACGAAGACGAGGAAAACGTCTACATAGTGACAAATTATCACGTTGTGGACGGTGTTGCTTCCTGCCAGGTGTCGCTGGACGACGAGATAATGGTTCCGGCGCACTATATCGGCGGGGACGAGGCTTCGGACATCGCGGTGCTGTCTGTCAGCAAGGCCGACGCGGCGGAAGCCGGGGTTGAAGTGTACGCGGTAGCCGTCTTCGGGGATTCCGACGCGATGGAAATCGGCGACCAGGTTATGGCCGTCGGCAACGCCAACGGTTCCGGTAAATCCGCGAGCCTCGGCATAGTCAGCGCCAAAGAGAGAACCTTCTCTATCGGCGACGCGAATTACATTGCGGCTATCCAGACGGACGCCGCGATAAACAAGGGCAACTCCGGCGGCGCGCTGGTGAATATGTACGGCGAGGTTATCGGCATTAACGCCGCGAAGCTCTCCGCGACGACCGTCGAGGGCGTGGGCTATGCGATACCCTCCAACGGCTTTATGGACATAGTTGAGGACATCGTGGAAGACGGAGAGGTTGACCGGCCTTTCCTGGGTATTGAAGGAACAAACTGGCTATTTAATGGCGAAGGTTATCCCGATGTGCCGGAAACAGGCGTTGAAGTCGTTTCTGTAATCGAAGGCTCCGCCGCAGAGGAAATGGGCCTCGAGGAAGGCGACATCATCGTGGGCTTTAACGGCAGCCCGGTAACGACTATGGAAGAGCTGCAGAACCTTATCAAAGAAACCAGCGCCGGCGACAAAGCCGAGGTTGAGATTGTAAGGCTTACCGTAAGCCAATCCCGGCGGTTCGGCGCGGTGCTTAACTCCGTTGAGGCTATAACCCTGACAGGAACGATCAAGAACATGACGCAAGGCCCCAGCTTCTGATGGCCGAAGCCGCAAGAGCGAATAAACAACGGATATGCTATATTTTCGGGGCAGGGGAACCGCCCGTCAAACCGCCGGCAGTTAAACCAGAAGATTTGGTTATCGCCGCCGACGGAGGGTATTTATACACGGAGAGAGCCGGTATCCGGGCGGACGCGCTGATAGGCGATTTCGATTCGGTTGATATATCAAAAGCCCCGCCGGATACCGGGGAAGACGGGCCGCTTGTAATCCGTCTTCCTAAAGAAAAGGACGTAACGGATATGATGGCCTCGCTGGACTACGGTCTAAAGCGGGGCTTCGCATGTTTCCATATATACGGAGGCGCGGGAGGCCGCGCGGATCATTTTATCGCAAATGTACAGTGCCTTGCGTTCCTGGCAAATAACGGTGCTAGAGGATTCCTACACGCGGGGGATTCGGCGCTTACTGCGTTCAGAGGCGCGGTGACGCTGATACCCGGCCTGCTCGCGTCCGCCGGAGGGATTGTCTCGGTTTTCGCGCTGGGAGGCCCCGCCGAAGGGGTGTTCCTCCGGGGGTTGAAATATGAGCTGAATAACGCGCGCCTTTCCGCCGATTTCCCGCTGGGCGTAAGCAACGAGCTTACGAAAGAACCGGCGTACATTGGCGCGGAAAGCGGAATGCTGCTGGCGGCGTACCCGGAAGGAACTGAGCTTATCCCAGTGTACTAAAGAAAAGAAAATTAACCGCGAAAGGCGCGAAAAAGGCGGAGGAGTCTAATCCCGGCGGCTTTTTTGCGGTTACTTCCCTTACCACGGTATGAACCTTCCGTCCTCGTCGCGTTCTGTTAGCCAGCCGGAATCGCAGTCGCTTCCGGTGTCCTCATAGAACGACGAGAACCTGCCGCATATGGGGCAATAGGACACCGCGACGCCGTCGGAGCCAAACGAAAACGGATCGTATCGGACTATAAATTTGCATTCATGCGGTGGAATTGGCGGGTATTCTTTCTTTGGCTTGATTTCGTTGGCCCTGCCATGACGCCTCAGATAATTATCGTAATATTGCGGATAACAGCCATATTCTGTCAAGTTTTGCTGAAAGGTTCCACGTACCATGCTGTTCGCGTATGCGTCGCGTTCGCGCCTCTCCTGTTTCTCGTCTTCCTCGATGAACTCATTTATCTTTTTATCGAGCGTGCGCTTGACCTGCTTGTTTTCATCGTCAAACAACCGGGTTATTGCATCGCAGATTTCTGTTTCGGGATCGTTGTAGTGCATGTCCATGAGCTTATTTTGGGAATATATCGCCTTGTCTAAAGCTATGTCCCTGTGAATACCGTCTGCAATGATATCGTCAAAAAAGCGAAGCGCCTCATATTTATCGTGCCTTATCGGGGTGGCATAAATCATGGAGTATTCCACATTTTTTACTGACGCAAACTGGGCGAGGCCGATTTCAAGCACCTCTTCTGGCGAAAAATCAGAATCCCCTAATCGAACCTCCTCGCGCAGTTCCCTCATTGCGCCGTCCTTGATGATTCCCACAGGCAGCGGATGCTCCAGTAAATTCCCATTTATCTCTGTGCTGCAATGGCCTCCAACTAGATTTAAACTCCGTTTGCATTCAACTCCTTTCTTGATTACTTTCTTGCCCTTTGCTATCTCCCTTGGGAATCGATCGATAACAACCCACTTGCCCTTGTCTTTCTCAGGCCCGTCGCAAATGAACGGCACAATAATCGTAGTAACATGCCTCAAGCCGTTATTGTGTGCGGTCTCCCTTTCAGCAAACCCTTTTACGATAAGCTCTTCATTGCTGGCTGCCTTTTCTACTATGAACAGGTTTTCCATGACAAAGCCTCCTCTTCTTAGCTGGTATTATGCTGCGCGCTAGAATTTATTGTGCGTCCGCATAAATTCTGCTTCCACTATATCATGCGCACACGATTATGTCAAGCGCTTTTTAAGAAAATTTTCCAAATAATTTTCCAGTATACGGTTTGACAAGTATCATCGCTTGGCTTATTATATAGGAGGAGTCCCCCAATATATTTTGGAGAGAATAGAATGATAAAGCTTGAACAAATAGAAAGACTTGATCTTGCGGCCATTATGAACGAAGAAATCGTTTTGGACATGCTGCTCAATGAGGACGCGCTGCTTAATCTAAGCTATTCTGAAAAGGTCCTCTATAAGCTGATGTCGCAGGGGGAATCATCCCGCGAGTGCGCCGAGCAAACGGGCCTTCCGCTCGCGACTGTTTCATGGCACAGGGCGCGGTTCTGGGAGCGGGCACGCTCCGCCGTGCTCTTTTCCCGTCTGGCTATTGAGATGGCGAAGGGGATGCCCGAGCGCCGCAAGAACAAGCGCTACACCAAGGGTGAGGAAATACCTTATTTCTCCGGGTTTGAAAACGGCATATTATTGGGGTTTGAGAAAAGCAAATACAACATCCACAAAAACGGCCGCATCCATTTGAGCGCTATTATCTTGGTGGCCTTGCTTGAGCCGCATTCGGGCGGGCTTTGTTTTCTCGTGGCGGACGCCGCCTCCAAGGCGCTGACTGTTAACAACAACTCGACGGTATCACCGCACAATTGGGAAATTCCCGGCGGACACTGCAAAAGAGCGGACATCCCCGGAGCTGAAATAGGCAAGCCTTTGCCCGCTGAAACAAGGGAAGTCTTGGCCGCCACTGCAAAACGCGAGCTGAATGAGGAGCTGTATATAAAATCAACGCCTCTGGACATGAACCGGCTTCATTATTTATGCGAGGACCGCAGCGAAAGCCCTGACAATCTGGAGCATTCAGGATTTTATCTCTACCGTTACAACGGGAAAAAAAGCCGCGTCTCCTCAGGCGACGTCCGGTTCCGCGATCAATGGACAACTCCTTTAGGGTCTGTAGCGAAGAGACAATGGGTAGCAATGCCCCGCAATTATTACGGCGAGAGCGGCCTGCGCGAGGATTTCATGAAAAACCCCTCGCATTATAGCGACGCGCTTACTCGTTGCCTGCGCATCATGCAGAACGATGATTCTTTCGTGAAAAAAATAGAAGGCTTGCTTAAGGCTGAAGAAGGCATTTCGGGCCCCTAGCCCCATAAACCCCGGCAGCAAACACGTGAATCTAATTTGAAGTAAAGCAAGAAAAGAGAACAGTGCAGGCCACATAACCACAGAGGAGGTAAAAGTGGAGATAACAAAGTATGATTTACATGCAAACAGGCTGGGAACGCGCCAGAAGAACGCATTTTGACGAAATAGCGGAGAACTACGACAAAGCCCGCTGGAACTATCCAGACGGGCTCTATGACGATATCTTCAATTACATCGGGTCAGACGCGGATAAGAACGCCGTTGAGGTTGGCGCGGGAACGGGGAAGGCGACGCTCCCCTTCCTCAACGCTGGGTATACGGTTACGGCGGTGGAACTCGGCGCAAACATGTCGGATTTCCTGAGGGATCGCTTTAAACGCTTCACAGGCAGCGGAAGGTTCTCCGTGATAAACGCCGCCTTTGAGGACGCCGCGCTGGAGGAAGGCCGTTACGATCTGATATATGCCGCCTCCGCCTTCCATTGGGTAGACGCGGAAACCGGCTGCCCGAAAGCGTTCCGGCTGCTGAAGCCCGGCGGGGTCTTTGCCTTATTCCGCTGCAACGGAGCCCCGGACATTAACGACCCCTGTTACGCGGAAATTCAGCTCGCTTATGAAAAGTATTATTATACCCAGTACCCGTCAACATACAGGCCGGCGCGTAAAACCCATGAGGAATTCAAAACCTCTTCCGAACTTCAGCGGGGATACGGATTCGGCGACATGCGAAAATACGGTTTTGCTGACATTATTATTAATCATTACGACGCCTCGCTGACTTACAGCGCCGATGCTTACGCCGCCCTTCTCGATACCTATTCGGATCACCGCTTGCTGAAAGAAAAAGAAGCCTTATACGGTGCCGTAAAAGAAGCTATCGCACGGCACGGCGGACGCTACCGGGCGGATTATACCTTTCAGCTGTATATAGGCAGGAGACCCGCCGAGTGTTAATTACTGCCGATAGATTACGCCAAGTGCTCCGGAATATGGTAAAACAAACTGGGCAGCGTGAACGCCGTGGCTTCATTGATTCCTGTTTCAACACAGGCCCTGGCGACGTCGACCGGGTCAAGGCCGTATATATAGGCGATATCGTCCTGCGTATATGTAAGAGGGGAGCCCAGCTCCGTTTCCCTGCGTAAATACTTGCAGATCGCGGAGGAACCGCGCAGCATGACCCGTATGAAATTACGGCTGTTCAGCTTTTTGATATGCTCCTTTCTCATTATACACACGACCTCGTCCCGGGATATATGCAAAAGCTCTGCCGCGTCGTCCGTGCTTATCCCCCCGTCGGAGCTCTTTAGGAAAACATCAATTTCCTTTAGCTTAGGGGTTATCTCCCTTATATAAAAATCATAGAACGTCTGCGGAGCACGACGTATTCTCAACCGCATCACGGCTGCCTCCTGTTCATTTATTCATTAGCTTTATTTTACGCCAATAGCCGTTTAATTTCTATAAGTATTAAATGGGATAAACGTAAAAAATTAACTGTACAAACCGCCCGGATATGAGTATAATGGAGGAACAATAAATGAAAGGCGGTACAAAATGAAAACAAAAGAATTACCGGTCTTGTCTGTCGTGCTCTATATCCTGGCGGCCATCACCGCGATTATGACGGGGTTTATATGGTACCAGGTATTTACCGACATCTCCTCCGCGCTGTCTCAAGGGGCATTAGTGCTGTCCAATGACTGGCAAATGCTTGTGTCCCATGTAATGAGAGAGGCCTGCAGCTACCTTGCCTATCCCATCCTTTTCCTGGCGGCGGGCAGGATTCTGCAGTATGTCTCAACACCCGCCCGCGGCGATTATTCCGGGGAATGGGCCGCGGACAGGCCGGACCAGATCAGCATTACTAAGGCTATATCGCGAAACAACGTAGCCGAGGACGATGACGAAGATGAGTAAAACCGTCCGCACAAGGTACGCCCCAAGCCCAACGGGCTATATGCACATCGGGAACGCGAAAGCCGCCCTGAACGAGTATCTCCTTGCAAAGTCTCAGGGAGGCGTCTTTATCCTGCGTATTGAGGACACCGACCAGAAAAGGGAGATTCCTGGCGCTGTTGAGGTTATTTATGACACGCTGAATATCCTGGGCATAAGCCACGACGAAGGGCCGGACGTGGGCGGCCCGGCGGGGCCTTATGTGCAAAGCCAGCGCAAGGCGACCGGTATCTATATGGACGCCGCGCTGGAACTGATAAAGAAAGGGGCGGCATATTACTGCTTCTGCTCCAAAGAACGCTTGGAAACACTCACCCGCGACGGTGCCCATGATATACTCCGTTATGACAGGCACTGCCTTTCCCTTACGAAGGAAGAGATAAACGCCAAGCTGGCCGCCGGGGAGCCGTTCGTAATCCGCCAGCTTATCCCGGAGGGTAAGACCAGCTTCACCGACGAGCTCTTCGGCGAGATAACCGTGGACAACAGCGAGCTGGACGACCAGATTTTAATGAAATCCGACGGCTTCCCCACCTATAACTTCGCGAATGTCGTGGACGACAACGCGATGGGTATAACCCATGTGGTGCGCGGAACGGAATATCTGTCGTCGGCCCCCAAGTATAATCTGCTTTACAATGCCTTTGGCTGGGACATCCCCAAGTATATCCATGTGCCGATGATCTGCGACGAAGTCACCGGGAAGAAGTATTCCAAGCGCCTCGGCGCACCCTCTATCCAAGACCTAGTCGCCCAGGGATATTTGCCCGAAGCAATTGTCAACTTCATTGCTCTTCTGGGCTGGAGCCCCGCCGACAATAACGAGTTCTTCACGATGAAAGAGCTGGAGGAGCAGTTTGCGGTAAGCGGCCTCAGCAAGTCCCCTTCCATCGTGGATATGACGAAGCTGCGCTGGATGAACGCCGAGTATTTCAAGCGCATGGATCCCGAGCGTTTTTACAGTATGTCCGCTGCTTATCTGGAGACCTTTCCGTTTGACAAGGCGAAGCTGGCTGCGATGGTTCAGCCCCGCATAACGTTTTTATCGGAGATACCGGAACTGCTGGATTTCTTGAAAGCGCTGCCGGATTACGATATCGCGCTTTATGAGAACAAGAAGCAGAAGACCGACGCGGCGGTATCCCTCAAGGCGCTGGAACCGGCAGCGGAGCTGCTAGCGGGAATATCCCCGGAAGGCTGGAACAACGACGCGCTGTACGCGGCCCTTCAAGGCCTCGCGGCGGAGATGGGGATGAAGAACAGTCAAGTCCTATGGCCGGTGCGCGTAGCCTTGAGCGGCAAAGCCGCGACCCCTTGCGGCGCGACGGAGCTGCTGGAGCTGCTGGGCCGGGACGCGTCCCTTGCCAGGCTGGACGACGGGATTAAAAGGCTCTCATAAATATTTATTTTATTGCTTGACAAATTAAACGGGATGGTGTATATTAATACTCGCCGCTCGTGAGCGGCGGTAGTTGGCCCAGTAGCTCAGATGGTTAGAGCGCTAGCCTGTCACGCTAGAGGTCGTGGGTTCGAGCCCCTTCTGGGTCGTATAGTTCGAGGGCGCATAGCTCAGCTGGGAGAGCGCATGCCTTACACGCATGATGTCACAGGTTCAAGTCCTGTTGTGCCCAGCGTGAAAAACCCCCGCAAACATTGAGTTTGCGGGGGTTTTAATATTTGCGTTCCAAAACGTCAATAATATGTACAGTGATCTACGATTGTAACATGCCGAACAAGCTATGTCAACATTTTTATAGAATTCATTTCCGTGACTTCCCATCCCCTTGTACTATTTCCACCGCCCCGTGAATATTTATTTATAAAAAAACAGGGGTCGTCTTATGCCTAAACGAAGCAGCAGTATAGTAAAGGGCGCCGTTATACTGACGGCGGCGGGGCTCATTACGCGGGTGCTTGGGTTCGCCTACCGTATATATATGTCTAAAACCATCGGCGCGGAGGGCATGGGGCTGTATCAGCTTATCATGCCGCTGTATCACCTGGCGTGGAGCATTTCCTGCTCGGGGATCACGACAACGGTTTCAAAGATCGTGGCGGCGGAGAACGGGAAGAAACAATTCGGCAACATGGGCCGCGCCGCGAGGCTTGCCATGGGCTTGACCGCCGCGCTGGGCCTTGTATCGGCCTGCGCGATGTTCTTTGGCGCGGAAGCCCTGGGGACCGCGATGTTCAACGACCCGCGAACCGTGATGTCTATAAAAATCCTGGCGCTGGCGGTGCCGTTTATGGCTGTCGGTTCCGCGGCCCGGGGGTATTTTACGGGGCTCTCTCATATGCAGGTTCCCGCGATAAGCCAGGTTTTGGAGCAGTTCGTTCGCATGGGCGCCGTCTTCCTGCTGGCACAGTCCATGATACCCCGGGGGCTTGAATATGCCTGCGCCGCCGCCGTTATCGGCATTGTTGCGGGGGAGATCGTCGCGTGCTTGTTCGTGATTTACAACTACAACACCAACCGGATGAAATGGGCATTTAACAGCCGCGTCCCGGACACCGCCGTAAAAGCGATGCTGGCTTCCATCGTGGCTATGGCCTTGCCGCTGACCCTCAACCGGGTCACGGGCTCCCTGCTTTCGGCATTAGAAAACCTATTGATCCCCCGCAGTCTCCAGCTTTTCGGGATGACGCAGGACGGTGCTATCGCCGCCTTCGGAAAGGTGACGGGCATGGCGATGCCGCTCGTATTCTTCCCCTCGGCCTTCCTGATGTCGCTGTCAACCAGCATTGTCCCCGCAGTGGCCCAGGCCGTTGCGGCGGG
>JAISVU010000292.1 GCA_031271375.1 Clostridiales bacterium
TTTCGCATAATAACATAGGGCAGTTCTTGCGTCCCCATTGTAATCGTCTCGTTATCGCTAACCATGTAGAATCCATGCTTTTGATAAAAATGAACCGCTCTTACATTCTCGGAAAAAGCGCAAACGATGCAGTGTGAAAAACCTAAATCCACAAGGCTTTGCTGCGCCCGCTCAAAGAGCGAATGCCCTACCCTCTTTCCGATAAATTCAGGATCGACGTATAAAGATATGACCTCCCCGTCGTCCGGGTAACGCTCAGTTATCGAATTGCCGGCGATCGTAACGCCAACTATCCCGCCGCTTGCCTCCGCCGTAATGCAGGTTATTGTATTATTCTCTATGCCTGCTTCCAAAAAAGCGACCCAATGGTCGTCTTTCAATGACGAAAGGTAATCGCCATTTATTATATCTCTGTAACTCGACTTCCAGCATTTCGCTAAAAACCGGCTTATTTCAACGGCTCTGTTTACATATGCTCTATTCAGTGTTATTTCAGTATTCAATCTCATCACCGCATAATAGTTTTGCCTGTCAGCGTTTTGACATTGCTTTAAATAAAAGCATTACGGCCGCGCCAATCGCAGCGACGCCTAAGATATACGGCAGCACCTCTCCAAGATAATACAGAAGCCTTAAGCTATCCAGGCATAGCAGGGCAATTATCCCCATTCCCCCGGCTATAATCAGCGGCGGCTTCGCGGCGGTGTGGAATCCCTTCCTGGCCCCGTCAAAGGCGTAATAGGTCAAACTTCCGGCAGCGGCGCAGCCTAAGAATAACGAGACGCCGTCATTCCCGAATATGTAAATATCACTCAGCAGGAAGAACATCCCGAGCCACAGGGTGCCTATAGCCAGGACAAGCAGCTTTGCGGCCCGCCTATCAAAGGCCAGCGCCAGGGCCGAGGCCCCGGGAACGGCGCAGAACATCCCTAACAATATACCGGAAGTGAAGAATCCCTCGCGGTACGGCGCGAGGAACCAGGCAAGGCCCATGTACAGGGCATAGACCCCGGCCACCAGCAGAGCGGCGCGTTTCTTCGCCGCGTACAGCCCGGTCAGGGCAAGGAATGCGGCACAAAGAACCAGCGCAGGTGCGGTACTGGAAAAATCCGGCTTGAACATCGCCAGGACCCCCGTCAGCAGAAGGAAAAACCCGGCGAGCAGATGAAGACGGCGCTTATCCATGATAGAACCCTCCTAGAGACCAGAAAAAAGAAGAACCCAGAGCCCAGATAGTTACTGTAGAACTATATCTGTACAGCTTGCATTGTCATTGATTTTTCTAAAGTAACCATCTGGGTTCTCGGTTCTCAGCTCTCGGTTCTTATCTTCTTTAAAAACTCCTCCTCCGTAACCACCGGAACCCCCAGTTCCCGCGCTTTTGTATTCTTTGACGATTTCGAGAAAATGTCGTTGTTTATCAGCATATGCGTGCTGGCGGAGACGGAGCCCGTCACCTTGCCGCCCTCGCGCTCTATAAGCTCCTGTAATTCGCGCCGGTTCTTGAAGGTCTTCAAGTCGCCGGTGACGACGATGATCTTCCCCTCCAGACGCTTCTCGCCTTCCTGTTCCTCGCGGATGAACGTAAGGTGCGCTAATGCCCGGTTCATAATGCTCAGATTATCTTTATTGGCGAAGTATGACGCGAGTGATTGGGCCAGAACCGCGCCGAAGCCGTAAAGCATCTCCAGTTCCTCTGCCGGGGCATGTATTATGCGGTTCAGATCGTCTCCGTAGTGGCGGCAGAGGGACTTGGCATAGACCAGGCCCACGTTCTTGATTCCCAGCCCGTAGATAAAATTATACAGGCGGCAGGTTTTAGACCGCTCCACAGCCCCTATCATATTGCCGAATGAAACCCTTCCAAAACCTTTTATATCCGCTATTTCGGGATGGTTCGCCAGATCGTACAGATCGGCATAGTTTTTAAGATACCGCAGCTCATGGAGCTTTATAATCGTTTGCTCGCTCAAGCCTTCTATGTTCAGCGCGTCCCTTGAGGCGTAATGCGCGATAGTCTGAACGGCTCTCGCGGCGCAGTTGGGATTAACGCAGTATAAAAACTTTATATCGCCGTTTATCTCCTGGCAGGCTTCGCCGCCGCAAACGGGGCAGAACCCGGGCCGTTTCAGCGTCCCGCTCCGCGTCATATTTTCAGCCACCTGCGGGATGATCATATTGGCCTTGTATACGATAATCCGGTCGCCTTTGCCCAGCGCGAAGCCCTCAAAAAGGCTCAGGTTGTGCAGGCTTGCCCGCTCGACCGTGGTGCCTTCTATCTCAACGGGCTCGAAGACCGCCACGGGGTTGATAAGCCCTGTCCGCGACGTGTTCCATTCCACATCTATCAGCCGCGTCTCGGCTTCCTCGTCGGCCCATTTAAAAGCAAGGGAATCTTTGGGGAACTTGGACGTCACGCCCAGCGACTTGCCGTAAACGATGTCGTTATAGGCCAGTACAAGGCCGTCCGTCGCGTAGGGCGTATCCTGTACGGACTGCTTGAACCGTTCCAGCGTATCGGCAAAGTTATCCGCCGATACGATTTCATATGTATCCGTCTCGAAGCCCAAATTCTTTAAAAAGTCCATTACGCCGGAACGCGTCGTCAAGCCGTGGCTCTCTTCCTCCGCTGCGGAATAGGCGTAAAAACGGACGTTCCGCGCCTTCGTCACGGCGCTGTCCAGCTGGCGCACGGTACCGGAACAGAGGTTGCGCGGATTCTTGTACTTCGAGGCCTCGTCAAAGCCTTCGTTAATCCGCTTAAAGTCGGCGAACGTGATGACGGCCTCGCCGCGTACCCTCAGCTCTTTTCTATAATCTATCCGCTTGGGGATGTTAGCGAAGTTCCGGGCGTTGTGCGTGATGTTCTCGCCGATAAACCCGTTGCCCCGGGTAACGGCCATTGAAAGAACCCCGTTGTCATAGGTCAGCTCTATCGCGAGGCCGTCCAGCTTCCAGGATATCATCGCTTCCTGTCCGCCCAGGAATTCCAGCAGCTTCCCTTCGCTCTTGGTTTTATCCAGGGACATCATCGGCAGCTTGTGCGTAACCTTCTCCAGGTTTGAGACGACTTCGTGCCCCACGCGGTCTGTCGGCGTGTCCGCTTCTTTGTGGCCCGTCTCTTCTTCCAGCGCGGAGAGCTCGTCAAGAAGCCCGTCGTACTCCCTGTCGCTCATTATTTCGCCGTTTTGCTGATAATAGGCCAGCGAAGCCCGGTTTAATAATTCGGTAAGTTCCTTTATGCGCTGTTTTTTATCCATATTATACCTTCGCTTTCACGGCGGGCTGAAGAATCAGCTTGCCCGTCACCAGCATCACAGGGCCTATGAACAGGCCGATGACGCCGAAGAGGTTCAGCCCCACGTATATCGAAACCAAGACGAGCAGCGGATGCACGCCGATCTGCTGCCCCAGCACCTTGGGTTCAAGTATCTGCCTCGCGAAGAAACAGGCCATATTTATTAATATGAGCCCGACCGTATATTTATAATTCCCCGATAACAGGCTCATCAGCGCCCAGGGCCAGAAAATCAAGCTGGAGCCCACAAGCGGCAGCGCGTCCATAAGGCATATAACGATGCCCATTATCACGGCGTAGGGGTATTGCAGTATCGTAAGGCCTAATATACACAGCGACGCCACGACGGACATTATAATTAATTGGGCACGCAGATACGCGCTGATTGCGGAGAGGAAGCCCTCCTGCACCATCTTAACCTTAATCCCCACCCACTCGGGCAGGTTTTTCATCAGCGTATCGCGGATAAGGCTTTTGTCCCTTGTGAAGAAAAAGGCCGAAATGAGGCAGAGCAGCACATTCAGCAATATCGAAGGCACTTTGGTTACGAACCCAACGGAGAAACTCTTCGCCGCGTCCCCCAGCCAGCTTGTGAGGAAGGATATAAGCTGGTTCACCAGCTCGTTGAAATCGAACGTAAACTCGTCGGGTACGAAGGTCATAAACCGCTCAAAACCGTCTTCAATATCGTATAGGATGTTACGCAAATCCTCCAGCTGCGAGGGCAGGGCCTGGCTTAGGTAGCTGACCTCGACGATTACGCGGTTCACGACGGCCGTCCCGGCTACGGCCACCAACAGGATAACGATAATAATCAAAAAGATCGTGGTTATACCCCTGGCAATTTTAAGGCGGCGCTGCAGGAAACCCACCAGCGGGCTTATCGCCAGGCTGATGATAAAACCTATCACGAACGGGACGACGTATACCAGCACATACTCAAAAAAGACATAGACAAGGATCAAGAAAACGCAGAGAAAAATCAGCTTATTAAAGAATTGCTTGTTTTCTCTGTACAGTTCTCGCATGTAATCACCCCGTGTATATATTATCATAAAACTGGATAGTTTGGAAGCAATTTCTGCTTCATATCATTCTATCCAAACTGTTGCGCAGGTATTCAAAGAAGAGCAGATTGAAAGCCGGCCGGATATGTGATAAAATTAAAGTAAACTTACAGATAAGCTGAGATGAAGAGGCCTGTTTCAATAGCGGTATGCGAGGACGAAAAGGTTTTTAGGGACGAGCTGACGCGCCTTGCGCGGAATGCAGGCGGCGCTGACGCGGACGGTTATGACAGCGGCAGGCTGCTTGCCTCAGGCAAGCGTTATGATATATATCCTGGATATAAACATGCCCGGCATCTCAGGCATGGAGCTTGCGCTCGCTCTTCGAAGGGATGCCGAAAACGCCAATCCCCAGGACGGGCTTCCCCTGAGCCATAAGCCCGGGGAAGGCCACGGCCTGGTCCTCCGCAGCATCCGCTGCGCCGCCCGCCGCTATATGGGCGAGGCCGATTTCATGGTCAAGGACGGCGTTTTTTATCTGCGGTCGTATTGCAGGGTGTACCGGATTTGTGAACCGCTCCGCTTATTTGAACGCAAACCGCTCGCCGTTCACCGTGACTGATGTAACCATATCCGTATCGATAGGAAGAACCGCGTCGCAATGAATGGTGAATACATCAGCTTCCCAATCGTATCCCGCCGAAGTAAGGGGCATTTCAATATCGCCGTCCTCCGTATTAACCGTTACCGACAGCAGGAACGGCAGCATATCGCCGGGGCCGGAGTAGCTGCCGTCCGCGCTGAAGGTTATCCCAAACGGCGTTATGGACATATGATTCAAGACAAGCTCTGCGACCGGTATGCCGCAGTCTGTTTCAAGCGTTTTGCCGCTGTCGCCCGCGTTAAAGGTGACATCCCATCTGCCGTCTAAGTATTCGTTATGATGGAAGTTAGAAACAAGCCGGTATTGGCCTAAATCGTCAGGATTCACGTTAAACACATATTCGCGGTAACCGGAATGGCCGGAATCTGGAGCGAACTGGCCGCTATCGTCCAGCTCAAAGAAGAACCAGCTATCGGCATTGATTGGGTCGCCTGATGAATCCAGCAATAGGAAGTGCTCTCCAAAACCACGTTTTTCCTTATCAACCCACGCCTGCACATGGAGCGCGCCGTCAATTATCCCGGCGCTGGATATCATAAACCCAGGAATGCCCGCGAAGTTGATATTATCCATATTAGGCTCAAGCAAACGGATAATATCCGCAGCCTTCAGCTCTCCGCCGCGCGAGTCACGGATATTATACGCGTTAATCCGGCTTACAGTTACTTCCGTTATGCCCTCGTCTCGCTGCAGGCCGGTTAAATCAATACCGGTGTCATAGTTTTCGTGATATATGGAATTATATTCAATGCCTTCAACGCTGAAAGTCAGTTTGCTGTCATCAAGCACATCCGAGCTGACGCTCTCAAAGAGAAGCGTCGCCGTGCGGGTTTCCGGGTCGTAACTGATAATGTCAATCCCAGCCGCGCCGCTTGAACCGAATTTTGGTGAACTGACGCCGTATTCGTGCAGTCCGATGTCCCCGCTGATCCGGTCGCCTTCAATGTCTTGAAGCGTGATGTAGAGCTTTAATCTGTTGTCAAAACGGCCCGCCGCGACGACCTCAAGCCGTATCCCTTGATCCTCCGCGCTCATCTCAATGGGCCGGACGGCCCAGGCCATCTCGGGGCT
>JAISVU010000162.1 GCA_031271375.1 Clostridiales bacterium
TATCGTAGTTGAGCCTTACTTCAAACGGCGCGTGATAAACATTGCATGTCTTGCCCTCAAGGCAATTACACAACTGCAAGAAAAGCGCCCTGCTCACGTCTTGATGCCTGGTGAGCGCGGCAGGTGCCATTAAATAGACAGTGCCGTGGATTATCTCGCGTCTGAAACCGTCGTCAAATGCCAGATAATCATCGTAACTATAGTATTCTTCGAGCAGCAGCTGTCTCATAGCAGTTCCCTCCTTTAACGCGTCATTCCGTAATATACCCGTTTACAACATCCTCCTGCCTCGCGGGCCTGAGGCTTTCGGCATACACTATCCTGCCGATGGATTCAACCGCGCTCTCCACCTCGTCGTTTATCACCAGATAATCATACGCGTTTATCAGCTTAATCTCGTCCCGCGCCCTGATTACACGGTTCTCAATAGTTACCATATCTTCGGTGCCGCGACTGATCAGCCGCCGCTTTAACTCATCAAAGTTCGGCGGCATCAGGAATATGAGTACGCATTCGGGATAACGTTCCTTGACCTGGAGCGCCCCGTTGACTTCTATCTCCAGCAGAACCGTCTTCCCTTTTGCCACTTGCTCTTCCACGTAAAAGCGCGGGGTTCCGTAGAGGTTTCCTACAAATTGGGCGTGTTCTAGGAACTGGTCGCTGTCGCGGTAACGCTTAAACTCTTCCTCAGAGACAAATAAATACTCAACGCCGTCAATATCCTGCGGACGTTTAGTTCTGGTCGTCATAGAAACCGACAGGGCGTACTGCGGATCCTTCGCGGCAAGAGCCCTTACCACCGTACCCTTGCCCGAGCCCGAAGGCCCGGAGATGATGATAATAACGCCCTTTGCCATTATTGACACATCCTTTGTGCATGATACCTCAATTTAATGTGTCCTCGCCTTCATTTGAATATTCGCCGTAATCGTTAGAGTCCTCGCCCGCGGCGGCGCTGTCTTTATTAGTTATCCTGTTTGCTATTGTGTCGGGCTGGACGCTGGACAGCACTATGCTCCCGTTGTCGCACACAATAACGGCCCGGGTTTTGCGGCCGTAGGTGGCGTCAATGAGCCTTCCGCCTTCCCTTGCCTCCGTAACCATACGCTTGATCGGCGATGATTCCGGGCTGATAACCGCTATTATACGCTTTGCCGACACCGTATTGCCGAAGCCGATATTCACCAGTTGTATGCTCTTCATAGGCATTCCACCTTCAATCAAACTATTATATCAATAAATTACAGTGTAGGCAAGAAAATTATTGTGTTCTATACCCGCATGATGCTAGCAGCTTATCTTTGTAGTCAATACGAGTGTAAATATTGATACTACATGGTACGCAACACGAATAACCTTATATTTCAAGCTCCCACAGATGGGCGACATTTAATTCATCACATCCAACATTATTGACATATTATCACACTATAATAAATTTAATAATTTCAATCCACGTCCTACCCATGGGAGCTTTTCTATATCACTCTACAGTAAATTTAATAGAATGTCAAGTAGAATTTTGTCATAAATAAGTATAAAAAGTCTGTAAAAAGCAAGGCACGCAATGCGTGCCCAATAGAGACTTCAAATATTCACTATATGCCTTTTATCACCCCGCGTCGGTTGTATCCAGCGAGGCGCTTTCATCCCCGCTGATAGTCCCGGGAGATTCGGTTTCCATAAACCGCATGTTGGGATAGATCTCCCGCAGCTTTTCATCGGGATAACGCTCGTCAAGCCAGACCTCGATATCGCTTTTGGCGGGGTTCCCGCTTAGACGCCCCGCCCAGCGGCTTACCGCGATGGCGCTGAGGCCCATGTCCGCGCAGAGGATAAGGACGATAACCACGGTATTCACGCGTCTTATCTTGCGGGGAACCCGGTCTACCAGCGAGGTGCACATGGGGTAGAAGAACCGTATGTACAGAACCGACAAGACCCCCCAAATCAACACATACTTTAGGCTTGTTCTTCCGCCGAAGAAGGATATGTTATGGTGGGAATATCCCCAGGACGCGCTGCCGAAGACGACCTCCTGTATTATGCCGCACAGGGCTTCGAATACGCCCCCGGCAACGCCCCCGCCGATAAAGACCCAGATATAACCCAGCTGGCGCAGCGGTACAAGCACCAAAGCGAGCAGCACCGCCCCGAACCCGTATATCTGGCTGAAGGGGCCGTAAATCAATCCCTGCCGGCTTTCAATGACGCTGCTTGTACCCAGGCAATACAAGTTTTCAAGAACAAAACCCAGAACCCCGGCTATTATAAATATCCATATTAAATGAGCGGCGGTGACGCCTTCGTAGCAGGCAAGCAGCCTGTCCATTGGCTTCTCCGCGCAGGCCGCCGTTAATTTGGGATTATTAAGGCATCTTGTATTATCCATGCTCTGCATTTTATCTCCTCTTTTTGATCTATGCTTTATTGTACGATGGGGAGATATAATAAGTTTAATAAAAAGTTAAAAATATGCTAAATGTTGTTTAATTTTCGTTTATAAGTTATACAACGCTGCGTCAAACCTATCCAGCGCCTCTTCCAGCGCGGCCCTGGGCGCCGCGATATTTATACGGATAAAGCCGGAGCCTCCCGCGCCGAACCAGTGTCCCGGATCAATGGACATCAACGCCTTTTCGTTCATAAAATTCTCAAGGCCCTCGTCCGTGAGCCCTAAGCCGCTCATGTCCAGCCAAGCCAGGTATGTGCCCTCCATTTCGATCAGGCGCAGGCCGAGGCCTTTGTGCCTATCGGCGAACCCTTTCAGGATGTTAAAGTTCCCGTCTATATAGGTGTTGACGCCGTCCACCCAGTAATCGCAATGGGTGTAGGCCGCTATTGTCGCGATCCGGGCGAAGAAGGTCATGCCGCCGGAGGCTTCGGTATCCCTGCGCTTCTGAAAGCGTTTGCGCAGCCCGTCGTTTTCAATGACTATATTCGCCGCCGTGAACCCCGCCATGTTAAAGGTTTTTGCGGTGGAAAGGCAGACAATGGTATTATCTTTATATGAAGGATCGAGCGTAGTTATGACGCTGTGCGCCTTCCTCGTCAGATCGCAGTGTATCTCGTCGGATATCAGTAAAACGCCGTTCCCCGCGCATATCTCCGCCACGGATTTAAGCTCCGCCGGGTTCCATACGCGCCCGACGGGGTTGTGGGGCGAACACAGTATCATCATCGTATTCTCCGGTTTCCCGGCCAGGGCTTCCAGCCCGTCCAGATCCATCGTATACGCGCCGTCTTCAAAGATAAGCCCGTTATTCGCCACGACCCGGCCCGCGTCCGTTATCGCGCTGTAGAACGGGTAATAGACCGGGGACTGGACGATTACGCCCTCGCCCGGCTTTGTGAAC
>JAISVU010000305.1 GCA_031271375.1 Clostridiales bacterium
GTCGTACATGCCCATAATATGGAGACATGCCGAAATGTAGTCTTTACTCTCCTTAAACACCGTTAAATCCATTCCCGCGAGGTTATTCCTTAAATCGGCCTCAAGCTCTTTTGCCTCCATCACCGGTCGTCACCTGCCCCGGGGAGAATGGGCGGCGTTTGAACGCCGTCTTCCGGCAGGTCGAAGATTTCGTCGGTTCTATCCCTTGCCTGGCTCATAGTGGCGGCGATAGCGGCAATGCTGCGCTGCACGTCGCGCTCGTCGAAGACTATACGTACCTCCACCCTGCGGTTAGCGTCCATCTGGGCTTGGGTCTGATTTGACACAGTACCTTCCGTTGGCTCAAATTTAGACATTCCAGAGGATTTAAAATACTTGGCGTATTCCGTTTCAGCGGTTGAGCCGTCGGGGAGGAACACTTGTATAAAGCTGGCGGCGCGCCTGGAGGATAACCCCCGGTTTGCCGACCCCGTGCTGGTCATATCCGTATGGCCGATTATTTCAATATATTCAAGCCGGGCCATGTTCTCGCTGCCCGACGCGGTGTATTCGTCGATAATATCGAAAAACACGCCGCCCATCTGCCTCACCCGGTCTACATACTCGGGTTTTATATCGTCCTGGTTCCGGTCAAACAGGATGTCGGCGCTTATCTCAAGCCTTCCGGTCTCCTCGTTGTAGTTGGCGCTCACATCGTCGATACGGTTAAATCGTTCCTCTATCGTCCTGTACATATCGGTTTGCGCGTTGCCGATGGCTTCAAAGGCCGCCTGCGCGGCCTCCATATCGGTAACGGTGCGGTTCCTGTAATCCTCAAGGGCGCTCCATAACATATCAAGCCGTTCCTGCTGGGACATGTTCTCCAATTCCAGCTCGGCCCTTTGCCTGTCCGCTTCATTGAATTCTTCCCATAAAATCGCCAGCTGCGCGCGTTCCTTATTCAATTCCTCTTGGGCTTTCATAGCTTCCTCGCCCAGTCTTGTCGCCTCGTTCCCCATATAAGAAGATAAAACCCCAAACACCACCAGCACAAAGAAGAACATAAGGCACACGGTGGCGAATATATCGGTAAAGCTCTTCCAGTGGTCTTCGTGGGTCTCGGAAAACCCTGTCCTGCGTTTTATTCTCTCCATATGCTCACCTTTCCGTCAGCGTCTGCGTCAGCAGGTTATGCTCCACCGCCAGCATACGGTATGTGACGGCCATCTGCTCCAGCAGCTCTTCGTTAGCGGCGGTTATATCCCGGTTCTTTTCCAGCGCCCTGCCCAGTTCCTGCAGCATGGTTAAATAGCTCTTCATGCTCTTGTTTACGCTCTCAATATCCTCATGTTCCATTTCGTAGGTTTTTTTCAGCGCGATTATGCTGTTCGAGAGGCCGATGATGCCCCGGCTCTCCAGCTGCGTCACATCCTCGGACATCCGGTTAATCGACTCGTTCAAGGATTGCAAGGCTTTCGCTATCCTGGCGGAAGCGTCCTGCCAGGCTATATTCGCCGGGTCGTTCTCCACAGTGGCCGCCTTTTCCCGCGTACTCATAACGCCCATCCGGGCGTTCAAATATTCCACGTTAAGGTAATCCCTCGCGTTGTCCAGGGCTTCGCCGCTCTTGGCAAAAAGCCTGGTCGCCCGCTCGAATATATTCATCGCCGCCGAGGCCACGATACCCACAAGGCTAGTGTAGAAGGCTGTTGACATATCGCCGATGGGGGCGTTGATGCCGTCTATTATCGCGCTGATCTCGGTGAGGCCGCCCATTGAAAGGTCCATCTTGCCGATGGCCCCGGTGAGGCCCCAGAACGTCCCCATCAGGCCCAGGATCGTGGCGAAGGACGGGAGGTAGTGTATGATGTACTCGGACGTCTTTATGAACCCGCTGACCGAATTATCCAAAATGGCCGTTTGGCCCGCGTCCCGCTGGCCCTTGCTTATCAGGTCGTCGAAGGCGGTTTGAATCCTGCCGAAGAAGCCGTCGGAGGCGTTCATCTCCCGGCCTTCCCTAAGCCTTATCGCCCTGCGCTTGATCCCCGAATAGTAAACCAGCACGCAGACCGACAGCGCCGCGTACAACCCCAGCGACGCGATGATGATCCAGCATATGATACGGCCTTCCGGCGTTTGCGCGTTCATTATATTGCTGATACTGAACATCTTATATCCTCCCGTGAGCTCGGCTTTTGTGAGCCTTAACAGCCTCTTTCTATTATTTGTTATTTATAACGCATTATAACATGATATTGTTTCAAAGACAAGGATTTCTAAATAATCACCATCCCCCGCCGCAGCCCGTTCACCTTCCCCATCCCGTAAATCTCTTCGGCCGCAAGGTCAAGCCGCAGGGTTTCGTTATCCCCCGGGCGCAGATTCGTCACCACCGGTATTTTGGATTGCTTCACTATCCGCGAGAGCAGCCCCGCGTCTTCGCGGCGGAAGCCCAAAACCCGGGCGTAAGCGGGCCTCCGGGCCATCGCGTCCTCCGGCGGAAGGCCCAGTATAAAGCGAAAGACCGCCCGCCTTGCGCGGGCTTTTGTAAAATACCTGCCGGAAACGGCATCCGCTATTTCCGTGACGCTTGATTTACCCATCGCGGCCCTGCGCCACATTCTTTCAAAATTATTGTCATTTCTCATAATGCTATTGTATTTTTCCCGTATTAGAGTATAATGTAGAATTGAGGCGAAGTCGTCCGCAAGGGGGCCGAAACGCCCTGCGGCATGTTCGCGCTCCAGGATGCCAAAGGATTCGGGAGGCATGTAATCGCGCAGCGCGGATATATCCCCCGCCCTCGCGCGTTTCCGCAGATAAGAGGCCGAGGCTCCCGGAGCCGCGAGCCGAGAACCGGAGGCCGGGATCACGGCATCCGCGTTGTGGGCCGCCCCTGAACGTTTTACCGGGACGGGGATCATCCGCGAATCCAGCGCCTTAATAGCTTTCAGGTATTCAATAGCCAGGATGTTATTCGGGTTCTTTAATAAATCTTCGCCGAACCCCCTTGCTCTCAGCGCTTGGGTGCGCGCTGCGGCAAAGGAAAGGCCCGACGAAAGCCCCTCTTTCAGCGCGGCTTTATATTCGGGCGGCTCGTCCAGCGTGATGCCCGCTATCGCCTGCAGCGCGGGCAGCTCGGGGTTCTCCGCGCCAAACGATAAATAATCGGCGCCGATGGCGTCCAGGATACCGACCCCGCCGGCGGCGAATATCTCGGCGGCGGCGCAGGAACAGGCGGCGGGCAGCATAAAAACAACTGAAAAACCGCATAACAGCGCGGCCTCGGCACGCGCGGCCTTGTTTAGCAGGCTGGGCTCGCCCCGCTGGGTAAAGCCGCCGCTGATAACGGCGACAGCCTTTCCGCCGGTGTTGCGCAGCGTTTCATGTAAATGATAAAGATGGCCGTTATGGAACGGGTCATACTCGGCGACGACGCCGGCAATCGGGTTTATAGGGTTTGAAACCGGCATTTTATCCCCCGCGTAAAAAAGACTTGAAAAAAGTCGCGATTTATTATATCTTATATGTAGCAGTTGGTCAACAGAGGGGGAACCGCATTGACCGAACTTACAAACAAGGAATTTATACAAATACGGGATTACCTAAAGAATACCTACGGCATTAGCCTGAACGACGATAAAAAGGGGCTTGTCACATCCCGCCTAAGGACGCGCCTGCAGGATAAGGGCCTCAGTAATTATACGGATTATTTCAAGTTCCTCACGCAGGACAAAACCGGCATGGAGGCCCAGTTTTTCATCAACGCGCTCTCGACGAACCACACCTTTTTCATGCGCGAGGCCGACCATTTCGATTATTTAAAAGACGCCGCGCTGCCCTGGGTGGAAGCGCTGGCGAAGGACAGGGACATCCGCATCTGGTGCGCGGCCAGCTCCAGCGGAGAAGAGCCGTATACGCTGCAAATCATCATGCAAGAGTATTTCCAAATGAAACCCGGCTGGAACACCCAGCTCCTCGCGACGGATATCTCGGAGAAGGTTCTTAACAAGGCCGTTCACGGGCTTTACTCCAACGAATCGCTGTCGGCGCTCCCGGCGGCCTGGCGCGTTAAGTATTTTAAGAAATACAACGACGAGTCAATGATCGCCACGGATGAACTTAAACGCCTGATCGCGTTCAGGAAATTCAACCTTATGGACGAGCATTTCCCGTTCAAAAGACCGTTCCACATTGTTTTCTGCCGGAACGTGATGATATATTTCGACCCAAGAACCAGGGACGATTTGGTAAAACGGTTTTATGACCATATGGTTCCCGGCGGCTTCCTGTTCATAGGCCACGCGGAGTCGCTGAACCAGACGAATACCCAGTTTAAATACGACAGGCCGGCGGTGTACCGAAAACCGTCCTAGAGCCGAGAAAAAGAAGGGCCGAGAGCCGAGATAGTTACTAAAAAAATCGGTAATCGTCATTGTATAGTTTTGTATTAGGTGTATATAGTTTTTTATAAGTAACTATCTGGGTTCTGCGTTCTTCTTTTTCTTCTTTTTCTAAACTTCCACGGGAGGAGAATCACCATGTCGGACATCGACAGACAGGCAATGATGGAGGTCTTTACATTTGAGATGTCTCAAATGCTGGAGCAGCTGGAGCAGATAGTGATTGAGGCGGAAAACAGCTATAATTCGGATCAGATAAACGAGATTTTCCGCATAATGCACACTATCAAGGGCAGCGCCGCGATGATGATGTTCAATAACATCGCTGCGGCGGCGCATACTATTGAGGATCTTTTCTATTATCTGCGCGAGAAGAATCCGAACATCCCCGACAACTCCAAGCTGACGGATCATGTGTTGGAGAGCATGGACTTTTTAAAGGATGAGCTGACCAAGATACAGGAGGGGGACAACCCCGACGGCGACCCCGCCGAGGTAAGCGCGAAGATCAGCGCCTTCCTAACCGAGATCAAGGCCGCGAACAACGACGGCCCGGCGGCGGCTGCGGAAGAACCGGCGCCGCCAAAGCTGCTGGAAAAAGCCCCGGACATGGTTTTGGAAAACGCTGCTCAAAACGAGCCTAAGCTCGATTTATCCTCAATAGACGGGCTGAGAACCTACAGCGCGACGCTTACCTTCCAGGAAGGCTGCGAGATGGAGAACGTCCGCGCCTACACCCTTATATATTATCTCAAGAATATGGTTCACGACGTTCAATACCAGCCCGAGGACTTGATTGACGAGGCATCCATCCCCGCAATACGAGCCAACGGCTTCAAGATGGAAATAACGACGGACAAAGATTATGACACAGTGTATAACTATCTTTCAAGCACCGTTTACGCAAACGAAGTGTTCCTTGAGGAAATAACCGCCGCTAAGGATACCGTTCCCGAGGCCCCGGCGCAAGCGCTTCCCGCAGCCCAGGCCCAAGCGGCGCCCGCCGCGCCGGTTATGGCCGAGGCCCCGGCGCCGTATGCTCCGGCAGCCGGCGCGGACGAAAAAGCCGCCCGCCCCGATAAGGAGGCCGAAGCGGAGGCCGCTATCCACGCCGCCTCAAGAAAGGCCCCGGTTCAGTCCATGATCAGCGTAAACGTCAGTAAGCTGGACAACCTTATGAAGCTGATCGGCGAGCTAGTCATCACCGAGGCGATGGTTACGCAAAACGCCGACCTTGAGCGCCTGCGCGGCCAGCATGACCTGGAGAGCTTTGACAAAGAAGCCAGAAGGCTGCGCAAAATTATTCAGGACATGCAGGAGACGATAATGTCGACGCGTATGCTTACGCTGTCGCCGACGTTCTTCCGGATGAACCGCGTGGTCCGCGACATGTGCAAGCAGCTGGGCAAGGACGTGAACCTTGAGATCGTAGGCGAGGATACCGAGGTTGACAAGAATATAATCGAGCAGATCGGCGATCCCGTAATGCACATCGTGCGCAACGCGATCGACCACGGCATAGAAACCCCGGACGAACGGCGCGCCGCCGGTAAATCCCCCAGGGGCACGATTACGCTGGAAGCGAAGAATATCGGCAACGACGTCATCATATCCATATCTGACGACGGCAAGGGCCTCGACAAAGAAAAGATACTGAACAAGGCTTTAAACAACGGGCTGCTGCGCAAGGCCCCCGCCGAGTATACGGAAAAGGAGATATTCCAGTTTATCTTCATGGCCGGGTTCTCCACCAACGAGAACGTCACCAGCTATTCCGGCAGAGGCGTCGGGATGGACGTTGTGACGAAGAACCTTGAGGTCGTCCAGGGAACCACGTCGGTTGATTCCATCCAGGGCGAGGGCAGCACGTTCACGATGAAGATCCCGCTGACGCTGGCCATTATCAAGGGAATGACGATAAAGATAGGCGGAGAGAAGTTCACGGTACCGATAGACGCCATCGTAAACTCGTTCTTCCCCAAGCGCAAGGATATGTTTATAGACCCCAACGGCAACGAGATGATCACCTATTACGGCGAGCACCTCAATGTGGTAAGGCTCTGCGATTTCTTCGACATGCCCGAGGCCGCCCGCGACGTTGAGGACGGGATTATGATGATTATCCAGAACGGGGACGACCGGATATGCCTGCTGATTGACGAGCTCGTCGCGGAGCAGTCCGTCGTCGTCAAGAATCTGCCGAAATACATGAAAAAGGTCCCCGGCCTTTCGGGATGCACCCTTCTTGGGAACGGCGACATCTCGTTAATCATCGAGACGGCCGCGTTCTTTGATAGGTAGGCAATATTGACAATAGGAGGCTTTCCAATGAAAAAGATCATTGCTTTAATCCTTTGCGCGCTGCTGCTGACCCCCTGCGCGGGCGTTTACGCTTCCTCGAGCGAACCGGCGGAACCGGCGGCTTTCACGCTTGAGTTCGACGGCGAGGACATCACAGAATATCTGTATTATGACCCGATCGTTGACGAGGATGGAACGGTGTACTTCGCCCTGGAGGATCTCCTTGAGATGTTCGAGCTCTACTTCACTATGGAATACGACGCGGATACGAACACGATGTCGGTGACGGACGACCGGATGGGCAAAGACGACGAGGAGTTTATGACCGAGCTTGAGAGCTTCATGCCCAATGACAGCCTGGATTACGAGGCCTATTTCGCAGACGAGTATTTCATGGACGGTATCAGGGAGGCCTTTTCGGCGGCGGAGCCGGAAGCCGCGCTGCTGTTCTTTATTGGGGATTTTCTCTACTGGCTTAACGACGATAAGGAATTGTCGGAGCTGTGGGATTTATGGGACAAACTCTTCGGCTACGCGGTTGAGGCCGATGATATCTCAGAGGGCGGCGATGCTGACCCGGATGCTTCCGCAGACACGGACTTGCCCGAAGGCGTTCTGACTTACGGGGATTCCGTCAGTATTGGCGATATAGAGCTTGAATTCGGCAGCGGGTTTGATTTTGCCCAGTATGACGGCGGCTGGGAGGAGATTCCGGAGACTTATATAAGGATACCCGTTACGATAACGAACACCTCTGATCAAACCGTCCGCGTTAGCTCCGATCTGGATTACGTAATATTCGGGGCAAGCGATTCCGAGATCGAGGACATCAACTATACGATGGACGACAGTCTTACCAACGTCGGAAGGCTCCGGCGCAACGGGGCTGTCGATACATACTTCTATATCCCGTATGAGGGCGATATGGAATATGTCGTCGAGTTCTCCGATTACTGGGGAGACACCACGACTGAGTTTGTTTTTCCGGTGTACTAACTAGGGCCGAGATAAAGAAGGGCTGAGAACCCAGATAGATACTTTTGGAAAGGCAGAAACTTCATAATCAAGAGTGAACTTGAGTATAAAGAATTTTTCTTAAAGTAACTATCTGAGCCCTGCGCTCTCGGTTCTCGGCTCTAATAAAGAAAGGGGTCTGCCTTATGTCAGATCATTACGATTACGACGTGGCTTTGGACGACGACGAGCTTCAGCAGCCGGGCAATCAAGCCGCGCTGGATTTGCATCTCGTGTTTCAGATTGAGGATGAGTTTTACGCGATAAACGTGTCTGAGGTGGCGGACATCCTGCCCTACGGCAAGATACGCAAGGTGCCTAAGACGACGGATTATGTCAAGGGCATATGGAACATCCGCGGCGATATAATCCCCATTATCTGCGTAAGGTCGAAGTTTATGAAGCCTGAGAAGGAAATCGACTTCGAAACCTGCATCATCAAGGTGCAGTATGAGGAATACTCCCTCGGGCTTATCGTAGACAGGGTTATCGGCGTAGAGACGATTACGGCCGCCCAGATAACGCCGCCGCCCAGCGCGAAGCTCTCCTACGCCAACCAGTTCATAAAAGCCATCGGGCGGCCCGATACGGGCGTAAGGATGATACTCAGCATGGAAAGGCTGATCTTCTAATATGAGCCGGAATGTCTAAACCGCTGATCTTCGCCTGCTGCGGCGGGGAAGTGGCCGCCCATATCCTTGCCGCCGCTGCGAAGGCCGGGGATTATGATTTTGCCTATTCCGAAGGGTTTGCAGACGCCCGGTTAAGACTTCAAACCAGGCCCGCAAACCTGGTTTTTATCGAGATCGCCGAAGGCGCGCTGGCTCCGGGGTTTACCGAATTAACCGGGTTCCTCGGCGGGAAGTCCATCCCCTTCGTCGCCGTGTGCCGCGAAGCGAAACACGGATTCGACGGCATTAACGCCGGGGCCGCCAATATGCTTATCATACCCAGGGAGAATTCATCGCCCGCCTACATCGTGTCGCAGCTCACCCGGATGATAAAGGCGGTTGACATGGAGACGGGCGAAAGCCGCGCAATCAAACAGGATATCATATCGCCTATAACAAGGATCGTCGCGATAGGCGCGTCGACCGGCGGAGCCGAAGCCGTTCTGGCCATCCTCAAAGACATGCCCGCCGACGCGCCGCCCATCGTGGCGGTAATGCACATGCCGCCGGTTTTTACGCGTATCTACGCGGAACGCCTAAACTCCATAAGCCGGATGTCCGTATGGGAGGCCAGCGACGGAGACAGGCTCCGCCCCGGGCTGTGCCTGATCGCCAGGGGAGACAGGCATCTCACGCTGCATAAAGACGACGCGGGGTTCTATGTTTCGGTTTTTGACGGCGGGCTCGTCGGGGGGTTCAAGCCCTCTGTGGATAAATTCTTTTCTTCGTGCGCCTGCAGCGTCAAGGGGACCGCTCTTGGCGTTATCCTTACGGGAATGGGCGCGGACGGCGCGAAGGGCCTTAAGGAAATGCGCGACGCGGGATCGTTTACTATCGGCCAGAACGAGGCTTCCAGCATTGTTTACGGTATGCCTAAGGCGGCCTATGATCTGGGCGCGGTGTCGGTTCAAGCCCCGCTGTCGGAAATATGCGCGTTGATTTTGAGTAAGTCTTAGTGATATACGCAGGAAGCGGGTGACCCCATGATATTTGAGAGCGTTAAAGAACGCGCCAGGCTGATTAACAAGACGATTGTTTTGCCTGAGAGCAATGATGTGCGTATGTTAAAAGCCTCTGTGACGGCCGTAAAAGAGAACCTCGCGCGGATAATCCTGCTGGGGCAGCCCGATGTTATAAGCGGCCTTGCAGCCGGGAACGGAATAAACCTCTCGGGAGTAACGGTTCTTGAACCGGCTTATTTCGACAGAACCGACGATATGGCGGCGGAGCTGCGCGCGTTAAGCAAGTCCAATGCGCTCACGCTTGCCATTGCGAAAGAGATGCTGCGCGACAACATTATATTGGGTATGATGATGGTTAAAAAAGGCATCGCGGACGGTATGGTCATCGGCTCGGCGCGTCATATGACGGATGTCCTGCGCCCCGCGCTGGATATAATCGGCGCCGCCCCGGAGGTATCCGTGGTTTCGTCCTGTTTTATTATATCGATGCAGAAGACGGGTTTCAGATATAAATCCGTTTACGCTTTTGCGGACTGCGCGCTGAATGAAAACCCCACTGCGGATGAGCTGGCTTCCATTGCGGTAAGCACCGCGAAGACATATAAATCGCTGTCAAATGAAGAACCCATCGTCGCGATGCTCAGTCACTCGACAAAGGGCTCTTCCGGCCACCCCGACGCGGCGAAGGCCGCGAAGGCCGTTAAGCTGGCAAAAGTGAAACTCCCCGGCCTTATAATAGACGGCGAGATGCAGGCCGACGCCGCGTTAATCCCATCGGCAGGCATGGCGAAAGCCCCCGGCAGCATTGTGGCTGGCCGCGCGAATGTGCTGGTTTTCCCGAATCTTGACGCGGCCAGTATCGGATATAAGCTGGTGGAGCATCTTGCGGGGGCAAACGCCTACGGGCCAATTACGCAGGGCCTTGCCCTGCCGGTGAACAGTCTTTCCCAGGACGCTTCGGTTGACGACATTGTGGGTTCAATCGCGATAACCGCGCTCCAATCAGGCAATTAGCTATATGAAGCTGACAAAGAATGTCATAAAGCTGGACTGTACAAAGGGCGCCTACGCCTACGCCGTGATCTGCAGCGACGGCGTGACATTGATAGATACATGCTACCCCGGAAAAGCAGGCGCGATACTGGCGGAGCTGCGAAAGCACAAGATATTCCCCGCTTCGGTCAAGCGCATTTTGCTTACGCACAACGATTATGACAACGCCGGGAGCGCCGCCGAGCTTCAAGAGAAAACGGGCTGCGAGATATTCATTCATCCCGTCGAGTATCCCGCCTTGATGGAAGGCGCCAAGCGCGACGGGATAAAACGCGGTCTAAACGCGTTTTTAAAAGTGACGCCGCCAAAAACGGTCTCGCGCGCCGAAAGGGGGACGCTGGGCGAGTTTACGGTAATCCCCGCCCCGGGCCATACCAGGGGCCACACGGTATACCGTTACCGAGGCGTCCTCTTTGTAGGCGACCTGATTTCGGTCAGGAAGACAAAGAACGGCCCAATACCTATGAAGATGACACGCATTATGGTATGGAACCCTGCCCTCGCGCTGGAATCCATCATGATGCTTCCGGTGAAGGGGGCGGAGTGGATATGCGCCGCCCACGGGGAACCGGTGCCCGCTAACAGATGGCAAGGATTTATTAATAAGTTGGGTTGAGCAATATACTGTAATCCATTAACGAGGAGAGAACACATGAAGATTCTGGTTTTAAACTGCGGCAGCTCGTCGCTCAAGTATCAGCTGATCGACATGGACGGCGAAACCGTGCTGGCAAAGGGCCTGGTGGAGCGTATCGGTATCGGCGGCTCAAGGCTTATCCACGAGACGGCTGAGAAGAAGGTTTTCGAAGCAGACATCCCCGACCACGACAAGGCCGTCGCTATGGTAATGGAAGCCCTTTCAAGCAAGGATCACGGGGTTATCGAATCCATAGACGAGATAACGGCCATAGGCCACCGGGTCGTCCACGGCGGGGAGGCCTTCGCCGGGTCTGTCGTAATCGACGGCGCGGTGAAGAAGGCGCTGGAGGATTGCTCCGCGCTGGCCCCGCTTCATAACCCGCCGAACCTTATCGGTATCCGCGCCGCGGAGCGGCTTATGCCGGGCAAGCCCCAGGTCGGCGTCTTCGACACCGCCTTCCATCAAACGATGCCGCCCAAAGCCTATATGTACGCCATCCCGACCGAGCTGTACACGGCGCATAAGATACGCCGCTACGGTTTCCACGGAACCAGCCACCGCTATGTGTCCCAGGCGGCGGCGGATTTCTTGGGCAAGCCGGTCGAGAGCTTAAAGATCATCACCTGCCACCTGGGCAACGGCGCCAGCATATGCGCGGTTGACGGCGGCAAGTCCGTGGACACCTCCATGGGCTTCACGCCCCTTGAAGGCCTCGCGATGGGCACTCGCAGCGGGGACGTTGACCCGGCGGTCGTCTCGTTTGTAATGGAAAAGGAAGGGCTGGACGTTAAAGGCGTCGAGAACATTTTGAATAAAAAGTCCGGCGTGTTGGGGCTTTCCGGCGTCTCCAGCGACTTCCGCGATATAGAGAACGCAGCAGCCGGCGGGAACAAGAACGCGCAGCTGGCGCTGGATGTGTTCTGCTACCGCGCGGCGAAGTATGTAGGCTCATACGCGGCGGCAATGAACGGCGTTGACGCCGTGGTCTTCACCGCCGGTCTTGGCGAAAACGGCACGCTGGTACGCGAAACGGTTTGCGGATACCTGGGATACCTGGGCCTGCGGATTGATACCGAAAAGAACAAGGTCCGGGGCAAGCTCGCGGACATAGGCACAGCGGATTCAACGGTCAGGCCGCTGGTCGTCCCCACTAACGAGGAGCTTGTGATCGCAAGGGACACCAAAGAGCTGATCGGGTAAAAGCCCGCCGATAAAATAAAGGTTGACAAATCCCTCTCAGAATGGCATAATACGGTAAATGCGTATGCAACTGCAAGTACAATAACTAAGGAGGGGTGATACCGTGCAAACTAATTTATACATCGAATTAAACGGCAAACAGGTCGATACCGCTGTGTTCATGGATAATATCCGCGAATACTGGAAATCCGAAGGGAATAAGATGAAGGATCTGAAGTCTGTAAGCATCTATTTCAAGCCCGATGAGAATATGTGCTACTATGTTCTTAACGGCAGCATAAAAGGTGTTTTCCAAGTTCAATCGTAGATTTCAATTTATCAGCGTAAGGGGTGATTAATGAAGTGGCTGGCGCAAAAGAGCCGATAACGCTGGGTGCTGCGGCCGGGCCGTACTCGCCCGGTATCATTGCGGGCGGTTTTATCTTCGTTTCGGGCCAGCTCCCGGTGTCCCAGGACACGGGCGAGCTGATTACTGACGACATCAAAGCCGCCGTGACCGCAGCCCTGCTTAATGTGGAGAATGTGCTGAAAGCAGGCGGCGCGGGTAAGGAAGACATCGTAAAGATCGTCATGTTCCTTTCTGACATCAAGAGCTTTTCCGACGCGAACGAGGCCTATTCCGCATTCTTTGACGGTATAACGCCTCCCGCGAGATCCTGTTTCGAGGTCGCGAACCTGCCTAAGTACGCGATCGTAGAGGTTGAGGCTATCGCTGTCAAGCCTTAGGTTTACAAAAACATAAAAGGAGTTGTAAAAATGGCTTATTCCATTAATAACGACTGCATTAAATGCGCTTCCTGCGTCTCCGAGTGCCCGGTCAACTGCATCACCGAGGGCGACGACGTCTATGTTATCGACCCCGAGGTATGTATTTCCTGCGGCTCATGCGCCGGTGTGTGCCCCGTAAACGCGCCTAACGAGGCGTAAGTACTTTGCCTGCCGGCTTTCAGCCGGAAGAGAACCCGCCGGCTTTCAGCCGGTGGGTTTTTACATTGCCTTTTAACGGCTTCCCATGTATAATGGAGGCATATGCGAAAAGGAGCTGTTTGATGAAATCGGTTTGCGCGATCCTATTATCGGTATTTCTTTTGTTTAACGCCGCCGCAAGCGCTGTCGCCGCGGAGCCGCTTCCTTCGCATGTCCCTGAGAAATACGATGTATACGGCAATCCTCTTAACGAATCGTTCTTCATTTGGCGCGGCGGCCTAAACGCTGCCGAGCAGGCCGCCTACGACCTTATCTATCGACACGCGGTCATGCTGGAGCCCGATATATCCCTTGCTGAACCCATCGGCGCAGACCGTGTGCAAAACGTATTGGACGCGGTGCGTTTCGATAACCCCGAGCTCTTTTGGTTAAGCGATACGCTGCGTTATTACTATATAGGCGAAGAGGCGACGGGGCTTATCCTTAACTTCACCCCGGATTACACTTTGCTGCCCGCCTATAAAGCCGCTTTCGAGGAACGAACCAATGCCTTGACCGAATACGCGGCCCATCTCCCTTCGGACGCCGAAAGGGTTAAGTTTATCCATGATTATCTGACATATTCCATCGAATATGACGTCAGCGCGGTTGAGGATCAAAGCGCCTTCGGCGCTGCCGTTATAGGCCGGGCGGTCTGTATTGGCTATGCCCTGTCATTTAATTATTACATGCAAAGGCTCGGTATCCCTTCAATATTGGTAAAAGGCATGGCAAAGGGCGATGCCCATGTTTGGAACCTCGTATGTATCGGCGGCGAGTATTACAACATGGACATCACCTGGGACGACCCGGAGGGAAATCCCGCAAACAGTTATTATTATAATTATTATAACGTAACCGACAAGCAGCTGGAGGGAAGTCATTTCCGCTCCATTGAATGCAAGGGCTTCCCCGAGGCCAGCGGCGACGTCTTCGCTTATAACGCGGCACATTATCCCAGCGCCTATGATTTCGCGTCGCTGTCCGTGCCAATGGACGACAGCATTGCTTTTGAATCATATGCCGCCGCCTTTCTAACCGCCCCGTCCTACCCTGATTTACCCTCGGACATTTCTCCCGAAGAACCCCTGGCAAGGAGCTGGTTTGAGGCCTTGCTGGAGCGGTTTAACGATGTTAGACAAACAAGATAATCTTCACCGCACATTATCCTCAAGACAGGAGTTAAAGTCAATGGATAAAGCCGATATTGTATTCCGTTACGCGAACCGTGGGGACTGCGGTCTTATCCTGCGCTTTATCCGCGAACTGGCCGCGTATGAGCGCATGGCGGACGCAGTCACCGCGACGGAGGCTCTGCTTGAGGAATGGCTCTTTGATAAACAATCGGCGGAGGTTATCTTCGCGGTCGTTGACAATACCGAGGTGGCGTTCGCGCTGTTCTTTCATAACTTTTCAACCTTCCTCGGCAAGGCTGGGCTTTACCTGGAGGATTTATATGTGATGCCCGAATACCGGGGACGCGGAATCGGAACCGCTATGCTGAAGAAGCTGGCCGGTATCGCGGCGGAACGCGGATATGGGCGCTTCGAGTGGTGGTGTCTGGACTGGAACACCGACAGCATCGAGTTTTACCGCTCCCACGGCGCCGAAGCCATGAGCGACTGGACGGTATACCGCCTTTCGGGCAAAACACTGGAGGAGATGGCGAAATGAAAGGCTTATTTACTAAATTGCTGGTCATAACGATTATGGTTATAATTACCGCGGCTGGCTGCATGATTGAGCCTGTTACAGAGAATGAGGCAATGAAACCAGAGAGGGACTGGAGCGCCTTCGCTGCGGATATGGCGAGAGAAGGCTTTCTTCCGGCAGCAGTCGTTGACGACATGCCCGGCTACCGCGAGCAGGAGCATGAGGAAGGCGGGACGCTGTACTTATGGAGCGCTTGGAACGCGGACGACGATAGCTTTGAGCATAAGCTGGAACTGACGGTTATAGACGGTGAACCGGTGTTCTACCATTATAAAACCTATTACTATAATCCCCCCGAGTTAAACGAAATGCTGACAATGAGCGAAGCGGAGGCGTTAGCCCTGCGTTTCGCGGCGGAGTATATACCGGGCGGTGAAAACTTAACCCTTATTAACGGCGAGGCCTATTCGAGCATTTATGACCCGGGCGTGATTGAGCAGTGGTACTCGGCAGGCGGCACGGAGAAGCATTACATCATATCCGTTGATATGCGCATCGGCGCTGTCGTGCATTTTTCCATGGGGTATACGGAAGACGGCAGCCCCGATCAATACCATGAGTAAGACATAAAAAAGAGACGGGATATGCTCCGCCTCTTTTTTATGTAATAATTTAAAATAATGCCCTACTCCGCTTCCTCCGCCGTGTTAAACGACTTTTCCCACTCGTCCAACCCGGCGCGAACCGCTTCCATCGTCTGCCTTGAGATATCGGGCAGTTCCGTGCCCCAGGCTTCCTCAGCGGCCTTGAAGCCCTCTTCGATGGCGTCGCGAAGGCCGGGAATCTTGCTGGGATCGCCGCCCGAAAGGGCTTTGGCGAATTCGAGTATCCGCTCGGATGTAGCCTTCACGCCGAAATACCCGTCCTCGGCGATATCCTTCTGCGCGGCTTCGCGCATCTCCGGGTCTATGAAGGAATAGTCCATGAGGCCCCAGGCTTGGTTATACTTCTTTCCCTGCTTCTGCATAACGTCCATAAGCAGCTTCTTGATGGACTCGTTGGCCGTCTCGCTCTCTTTCAAGAGCTTGTCAACGGCGGCCCTGTCGATACCCTGGTTATTGGACTTGGTAAA
>JAISVU010000357.1 GCA_031271375.1 Clostridiales bacterium
TATTTGCTAAAAACTATGACGCCGGGCCAGATTGTAAAGGCGATTGACGATTTCTTCTTGAAGAAAAAGTGGAATCTATAGGAGAGTATATATGACGGGTAAAAAAAGACAGGCGATCATGCTGGTTGACGATAACCAGGCAAATTTGAACATCGGAAAGAACATGCTTAAAGACAGGTATGAGGTCTACGCCCTGCCCTCGGCGGAGAGGCTGTTTAAGTTCCTTGAAACCGTCAAGCCTGATTTGATACTTCTTGACATAGCAATGCCCGGTATGAGCGGCTTTGACGTTATCAGGATATTAAAGGCGGACGCCCGGCAGGCGGACATCCCCGTTATCTTCCTAACGGCGAAATCCGAGGAAATGAACGAGCTTGAAGGGCTGACCCTCGGCGCGGTTGATTATGTGACCAAACCCTTTTCGGCGGCTATCCTTTCCCGCCGCATTGAAAACCACCTGCTTATAGAGAAGCAAAGAGCGGAGCTTAAAAGCCTTAACGAGAGCCTTATCGGAATGGTAAAAGAAAAAGCCGACCAGCTGACCGGGCTTCAAAGCTCGGTTATTAACATCATAGCCGAGCTGGTGGAGTTCAGGGACGTGATTACGGGAGGCCATATTTACCGCACGCAGAAGTATGTTGAATCCCTCCTTAACCGGTTAATGGATAAAGGCGTGTACTCCGATGAAATACTGGCCTGGGAAAACATGGATTATATAGTCCCTTCAACCCAGCTCCACGATTTAGGCAAGATATTCATCAGCGACCGGATATTGAACAAGCCGGGAAAGCTCACAGAGGAAGAGTTTCAGATAATGAAAACCCACGCGGAGAAAGGGGCGGAAGCTATCAGGCGGATGGCTAAGACCGGCGGGGAGCGGCTTTTCTTGAAATACGCCGAAATCGCGGCCATTTCTCACCATGAAAAATGGGACGGCAGCGGCTATCCCTATGGGCTGAAAGGTCAGGGCATTCCCCTTATAGGCCGGTTGATGGCCATAGCCGACGTTTATGACGCGCTGACGCAGATCAGGTCTTACAGAGAGCCTATGCCTCGCCAGGAGGCGGCCAAAACCATTTATGACGGCTCGGGCAGGCATTTCGACCCGGCGCTTATAGAGGCCTTCGAGGACGCGGAGGAAGAGTTCGCGCTGACAGCGAAAGGGGGCGTGAGTTAGTATGTACGCGTCTGATTATGAGAAGCACAGGGACGAACACGCCCGGTTAATGCTGGACGCGACTCCGCTTGCCGTCCGCCTTTGGGACAGGGATTTTAACCTGATAGAATGCAACGAGGCGGCGGTAAAGATGTTCGGTCTCAAGGATAAACGGGAATATATCAAGCGCTATTTCGAGCTTACGCCGGAGCGCCAGCCCGACGGGCGCAACACGCGGCAAAGCATAGTGGACGGCATCAGGAAGGCCTTCGAGAACGGCAGGAATAAATTCGAGATTATATACCGTATGCCCGACGGTTCCCCCTTCCCGGCAGAGAACACGCTTGTGCGCATTCCTTACGGGAATGATTATGTCGTCGCGTCCTATTCCCGTGATTTGCGAGAGCATAAGAAGATGATGGCGGACATAAAAGACGCCGCGAAAAAGCTGGAGGCGGCCCTTGAGGAAGCAAGGGAGGCCAACAACGCCAAGTCGAGCTTTATAGCACATATGAGCCACGAGATTCGGACGCCCCTTAACGCCGTCGTTGGCCTTTCGGAGCTGGCAATACACGAGAACCAGCTGGATTCCGATATAGCGGATAAGCTGGACAAGATACATTCCAGCGGCATGACGATACTCAGCATCGTCAACGATATATTGGACATATCGAAGATAGAGTCCGGCAGGTTTGAGATATACCCGGCCCAGTACGACACCCCAAGCCTGATAAACGACATAGTCACTCAGAACATCGTGCGCATAGGCGAAAAGCCTGTTATATTCAAGCTCATCGTCAGCGAGAACCTCCCTGGGACTTTACATGGCGACGACCTCCGCGTTAAACAGATATTCAATAACCTTCTGTCAAACGCCTTCAAGTACACTAATGCCGGGACAGTGACCTGGGATATAGGCTTTGAGCGCGACGGCGCCGATGTTTGGATTATATCAAGCGTTAAGGATACAGGCATCGGCATTAAACCGGAGGGCTTGAGGAAGCTGTTTTCGGATTATAACCAGGTCGACGCCGCCACGAACCGGAAGGTTGAGGGCACCGGCCTGGGCCTCGCGATAGCGAAGCGGTTAGCGGAAATGATGGAAGGGACTATTGAAGCCGAGAGCGAATACGGGAAGGGCAGCATATTCCAGGCCCGCTTCCGCCAGGCCTTTGTTTCGGACGCCCCGATCGGCAGGGAAGTGGCGGAAAACCTTATGGGGCTGCGCTACACTTTGGCTAGGAGGGACCGGTCCACCAGGCTCCCGAGGGTGGATCTGTCATACGCTCAGGTTCTCGTGGTAGACGATATCGCCACAAACCTTGACGTGGTCAAGGGCATGATGAAACCGTACAAGATGAAGGTTGACTGCGCCGTCAGCGGCATTCAGGCCGCGGCGATGATACGCGCCGAAAACCCCAGGTATGACGCTATTTTTATGGATCATATGATGCCGGAGATGGACGGGGTGGAGGCGGCGCGGATCATCCGGGAGGAAATAAATACGGATTACGCCCGCGGCATCCCGATTATCGCGCTTACGGCCAACGCCGTAGCCGGGAACGAGGAAATGTTCCTTACGAAAGGGTTCTCGGATTTTATCTCGAAACCCATCGACATCGTTAAGCTGGACGCGGTTCTCCGGCGCTGGCTGAGGGATAAGAGCCGCGAAGCCGCCGACGGCGGTATCGGAGGCGAAATCAACGCCTTATCCGAATCGGGATGCGCGGCGCTCCCCGAAGCCATACCGGGTATTGATCTCAATAAGGCCCTGGAGCTTTTCAGCTGTGACGAAGGGGTTCTTAACGATGTGCTGCGCTCTTTCGCGTCCGGCACTTTGCCCATATTAAAGAGCCTGGATGATTACCTTGATAATGATAAGCTCACGGATTATGCCGTGGCCGCGCACGGAATAAAAGGCTCAAGCTACGGCATATGCGCGAGGGAAACTGGCTTGCTGGCGGAGCGCCTTGAGCAAGCCGCGAAAGCCGGGAACACCGGCGAAGTCAGTGCCGGGCACGGCGCGTTCGTTAAGCGCACGGAACAGCTGATAACCGGCATTTACAATTATCTTGAATCCAATAAGGCAAGGCGCGAAGCGCCTCTTGCCGCCGCGCCTGATCCGGCTGTTCTGGATGAACTGCGCTTTGCCTGCGCCGCATTCGACATGGACGGGGTTGACGCGGCGATGGAGCGGCTTGAGGCATACCGTTATGAAAGCGGCGGGGAGCTTGTACCGGTTTTGCGCGGGCTGGTTGACAGGATGGCTTTTGAGGAAATAGCCGTTATGACATTTTGACTTGATGAGAAAAGAGCCCCGGTTTTTGGCTGCTTCTTTGCCAATAAACCGAGGCTGGCCGTTAGCTTCTGTTCAATAGAGGCAGGTTTGAAGGTTTCAAACCCCTTTCAGGGAAAAGGCTTCGTGAAATTCTTGGCATTTTCAATCCGTTCTGGGATTGAGTTTTAAGCCGCTGCAATCCGTATAATTTAAAATTTACATTTAATGGAAAATGTCTCCATAAAACTTTTGCAATATTTAACCCATAACATCGTCTCCAAAGCCCTAAAAACCACGTCAAACCAACATTCGCATTTTTCGACAAACCGTTATCAAATCCTCCCCCAAGACAGCCTTTTTCGGGGCAAAAAATCGCGGGAAAATCATGTTCCTTCATTAACATATCACTCGGACGGTTGAAAAGCAATCCTTTATTTGTAAAATAATCAATTCTTGCAAAAAACTTGGCAAAAAACTTTTCAAAAACATTTGACAACGGAAAAAAACTGTGTTACACTTTACCTCTGACGATTTTAAGTCTTTTTTTGTGTGCGGCATACGCGCATAATAACGGAAAGCGGGTGTAACGCGTGAGGACAAAAATTACGCTTGCCTGCACAGAGTGCAAGCAGCGGAACTACAACACTACCAAAGAAAAGAAGAATCATCCCGACCGGATGGAGTTTAAGAAGTATTGCCGCTTCTGCAACAAGCATACTCCCCACCGAGAGACCAGATAGGAGTGGACAAAATGGAGGAAAAAGGCCAAGTTAAGAATCAAGCGAAAAAGGAACCCTACGAACCCAAAAAAGGCAAGAAAAAGGATGATTCCGTCGTTGCCAAGCTCTCGGGCGGCCTCGTAACCAAGTGGAAAGATACAGTCGGCGAGTTTAAGAAGATCATCTGGCCCGATAAAAAAGCCCTGGCAAAGCATACGGTGAACGTCATCGTTACCTCGGCGATAATGGGCGCGGTAATCGTCGGGATGGACTATCTGTTCTCGTTCGGTTACAGCCTTTTAGCGCAGCTGTCTTAATCCTATGTCCGAGACGGCGGCAGAATCGAGATGGTATGTGGTTCATACCTATTCGGGTTATGAGAACAAGGTAAAAGCAAACATAGAAAAACTGGTTGAGAACAGGGGTATGCAGGATCAGATTTTGGAGGTTCTCGTCCCGGTGATGGACGAAACGGAGATCAAGAACGGCCAGAAGAAGACGGTAAGCCGCCAGGTGTTCCCCGGTTATGTCCTGCTCAACATGTTTATGAACGACGAAACATGGTACGTCGTGCGCAACACACGAGGCGTTACGAGCTTTGTCGGCCCCGGTTCCAAGCCGGTTCCGCTGACAGAGCACGAGATGAAGTACATGGGCGTAAGACCGCCCGAAGAGCGCATAGACCTCACGGTAGGCGAGTCCGTAAAGATCATCGACGGCCCCTTCGGGAACTCAATCGGCATTGTCAAGGAAATAAACATGAACAAGCGCATGATCGTTGTTTCATTGTCGTTCTTCGGCAGGGAGACGCCGGTCGAGCTGGATTTCACACAGGTACAAAGGATCGAGTAGGGGCGATTATCAATCGCCCGAGCAATCAGGTGGAAGGGCATAGCCCGATATACCACAAGGAGGATAACATATGGCAAAGAAGGTTACAGGCATCGTCAAATTCCAGATTCCGGCAGGCAAGGCCACGCCGGCGCCTCCCGTCGGCCCGGCTTTGGGTCAGCACGGCGTGAACCTGATGGGCTTCTGCAAGGAGTTTAACGAGCGTACCGCAAAGGAAGCCGGTATGATCATACCGGTCGTTATCACGGTATACCAAGACAAGAGTTTTACGTTTATCACCAAAACCCCGCCGGCCTCGCTGCTGCTGAAGAAGGCGGCCAAGATTGAGGCGGGTTCTGCGGTGCCAAACAAAACTAAGGTCGCTAAGGTTTCTTTGGAAGACGTTAAGAAGATTGCGGAGGTCAAGATGGCGGATCTCAACGCCGCCAGCATGGAAGCCGCAATGAGCATGGTGAAAGGAACGGCCCGCAGCATGGGCATAACGGTAGGCGAGTAACCCTGCATTACTCATTGCGTATAAGTGGAAGGGATTATCCCCGATATTACCACAAGGAGGATTAGAGGATTAAATGAAGAGAGGCAAAAAATACCTGGAAAAAGCCAAGCTGGTTGACCCCGCGACGATCTACGATACCCGGGACGCCATAGACCTGGCGCAGAAGCTCTCATATGTCAAATTCGACGCCACAATCGAGGCGCATATCCGCTTGGGCGTGGATTCACGTCACGCGGATCAGCAAGTCCGCGGAGCCGTCGTGCTGCCCCACGGAACAGGAAAAACCATGCGCGTGCTTGTCTTTGCCAAAGCGGACAAAGCAAAAGAGGCCGAGACCGCCGGAGCTGACTTTGTCGGCGCTGAGGAACTCGTCGCGAAGATTCAAACCGAAAACTGGTTTGACTACGACGTAGTGGTCGCTACCCCGGACATGATGGGCGTCGTAGGCCGCCTGGGCCGCGTCCTCGGCCCTAAAGGCCTAATGCCGAACCCGAAATCCGGAACTGTCACGGCGGACGTGACGAAAGCAATCAACGATATCAAGGCAGGTAAAGTGGAATTCCGTCTGGAGAAGCAGAACATCATCCACTGCCCCGTCGGAAAGGTTTCCTTCGGCACGGATAAGCTGGCGGATAACTTCCAAACTCTGATGAGCGCGATCATAAAAGCCAAACCCGCCGCCGCGAAGGGCCAGTACCTAAAGAGCATAACCCTTGCCCCGACAATGGGCCCTGGCGTAAGAATAAACACAGCAAAAATAAGCGAATAATCAATAGGGTATAAAACCCCTCTGCGAATGGGGGTTATACCGCTTGAGCACTAAAAACTCAGTGTGTTTACGCGCTGAGATTTCTAGGCATAAGGAGCCATACAAAGCCCGAATGGCGGAATTGGCAGACGCGCTGGACTTAGAATCCAGTAGGTTCACCCCTGTGCAGGTTCAAATCCTGTTTCGGGCACCAGTGTTTACCTAAAGCAGGCGATTTTTCGTACTTTTTTAAGAAGAGGTAAAGTGGCTTGTTTATTGCAGCAGGGCCCGCCGGAAAACGGAGAGCCCTGCATTGTTTTTATTTGTATTTGCCAACCGCAAGCGGATATATTCGTTTTCAAGCAAAAAGTTCGGAAGATAGACATTTCATATCCCGTCATAGTCGGTCACCGGCGTCCTATACATGGATAAGACCACTTTCTCATAGTTGTCGGGAATGCTTTTGAGCGGCTTTAGTTCACGCTCGCGGACCTCTTCATCCAGCATGGTGGCTGTCACCTGATAATAAACGATCTTATCAGGCTTTGTCGCAACAAAATCGACTTCAAGTGTTCCGAGTTTGCCAACGGCCACTTCATAACCACGGCGGAGCAATTCAAAATACACGATGTTTTCCAGGAGAAAACCGTAATCATTATTCCGAACTACAATAAGGCTGCCGCGGATACCGGTATCCACAAAGTAGAATTTCTCATGCGTTTTGAGATGCAGCTTACTCTTCATGTCATAACGCCGCGCGCGGTACAGGATAAAGGCGTTTTCAAGAAGCCGCAGGTAGTTGTCGATGGTATCGCTGGTCGTCTTGCGGCCCGCACTGGTTAGATAATCACCCACTTTCTTGGTGGAGATGAGATTGCCCACGTTGCCTGCTATGAACCGCACCACGCTGTCCAGCAGGGCAGGGTCACGGACGTTACCGCGATGAACCACATCCTTCATGATGACGGTGTTGTATATCCCATTTAAGAATGGACCGATGAAGGGCTTATGGTCACGCAGCTCGGTCACGCCCGGAAAGCCGCCAACTGCAATATACCGGTTGAACAGCTCTTCAAGGCTGCTATCGCGGCTGTAACCGTTGAAGTCAATGAACTCTGAAAAAGACAAAGGAAGCATCCTGATCTCCATATAACGGCCAGAAAGCAGTGTGGACAGCTCAGAGGACAACAGCCATGCGTTGGAGCCAGTCAGGTAGATATCGGTGTTCTTCGCAAGCCGCAGTGAGTTGACTGCCTTTTCCCACTGATGAACCAGCTGTACCTCATCCAGCAGAATGTACGTTGTTCCGCCCGTTCTCAGCCTATCCTTGACATAGGTGTTCAGGCTCTTATAATCGCGGATATCCTCGAACTCCAAGTATTCGAAGTTCATCCTGACAATCGCGTTTGCTGAAACACCGTCGCCAAGTAAATATTCCTCAAACAGATCCAGCAGCGATGATTTCCCGCAACGCCGGACTCCGGTCACGGCCTTAATTATCGATTTCTCCCGTAACACTTTAAGTTGGTGACGCCCTACTGCAAATCTTCTGCTTGGTATTGATAAAATGCACACCCCTGCCCCCGGAGGGGTGTGCATGGTTTATAATCGTTAAAAGATGCTATTGCCGTTTGTGGCCGAGAAAGACTATGCATTCTAACGATACTTTCGAACATCTTAAATTCAAGTAGGAAACTGTGCTTCTTTTTCGTTTATTAGTTTAGTTTCCGCAACATATCACTCATCGAAAATACCCTCCATTAATAAAACCTCAAAACAATGGGCTTTCATAGAAATAACCATAAAAGTTAAAACCTCTTTGCCTTGTCTTTCAAAGGCGAACCCCCGACCGACCAATACGCCGCTGCAACAGCGTAAAGCCTTTACCCACCGTAGGCGGCCAGCCCCCGGCACCCTTCGGGCCGGAGCGCGTTCGCGCCGGTGCTGAACGTGTGCCACCGGCACACAGCATCCGACGGCTACTTATCGGCTTGCCGTAAGTTGCAGAGTGGATTACACGCTTTCGCAAAGCGTGTGATCCGGCGGCGGCTGACAGCATATGCGCCGCGCCGAAAAAATTGACTGCCTCAACGAAGATAGCGGCAACGCCGCGCATTGCTCGTGAAATCGGTAAATCGGTAAACCGCTGTATTGGCTCTGCGCTGGGCACTGTAGTTTCGGGCGTTCTAGCGGTTCGCGTTACCGTTCATCTGTCAGCTTTACGGGAACGGGGTTCCCAATAGTCTCAGTCACGTTTTAATATGACAATGCACCTAAATACTGCCCTAAAAACTCAGATACGGCATTTCTGTTCAGCATTGAATGCCAATCCTGATTGTAGTAATCACGCAGGCATTTGTAGCAGGACGGAGAACACTCGCATTCTGTACATATCTCGTATGCCTTTTCGATTACGCTCTTGAACACGGTTTCGTCGGCAGCTACCCTGTGTATATGACCTGCCCCTCCTGGTACGCTATCATATAAGATGATAGAATACTGAGTGCTGCTGTTCGATGCATATAGACAGCCGTTAATATCTGTACCTTCTATATCTAACACTTGCGATGACGCTTTGAGTAAAGCATACATTACAGATTGCATTGTGCTAAATTCGGCATTATCTGAAAACGTCAGTTGGACAACGTCCGTTTTGAAAACGTGAGAGAGACTATACGGGTACAGTTTGGTGTTTGAGCAGTCGTGACCGTATGCAGTCCTATGTTTTTCTTCAATCACGAAATTCCATTTCTTCTGCTCCTTACGGCTTTTGGTGTACCCGCAGTAGCTACAAACACTAAATTCAGCGTCACAGCTTATCATTAGAGAGTCATTAGAGGTGGATAACAAGGCGACTGTTCTATCTCCAAAAACGAACGTGTTTTGCCCCAACTCGTGCCGCTCTGTATCACCAAGATAAATTATGTCGCCACGGTGATACTTTCTTGGTTTCCGACTTCCTGCCTGAACAACATCATTGGCTTCATTGCCGACGACAAAGCCTTTTCTCGGCTCAATGTTCTTTTTCCAACCGCCGTCTATGACCGTGCCGCAAGCTACGCACGACGCGCTTTCAACCTCCTTTTTGCTGAAGTTGGTTATCTTACAGTGCGGACATTTAGCCGTGTAGTAAAGCTCCCAGTCGGCAGTCTTGCGACGGTCTTTGGCTATATAACGGCTACGAAAAATATTGCCGTCAGCAACTACCTCAGCTCCGGGTGCATATTCGGAAATACCGAGTTGTAAATCTCTCTGTAATTGCACATTTTGCTTCATGTCATTAAATGCATTTGGTTTGAGTTCCACAACATCGACAGGGAAGCCATATTTAGGCAACGCTCCTGAGCGAACGAGAAAATCTATCAAATCCGTCTTTTTATAACCGTCACCTTCGCTTGCCGAGCGGCGGTGGTCTTTCAGTAATCGCTCATAACGTGCAGCGTCTTGATACTTTTTGTTATTAGCGGCTATCTTTATCTGTTCAGAAAGCCAATCCGTTAAATCACGGAAGTCGCCTATTGCCACGGAGAGTGTTCCGTCATCTCCTATTAAATTGTCTACCCACGAAAACGTCTCTACACCTACCACATCGAATAGCTCGGTTGGAATGCAACGTGTTAGATAATCACGGACAAATCCGGGCTTTGAACGAAGGAAATCGCAGAACCTCTCATAGCCGTTTCCATTAAGGAAAATATCGGCATCGTTGCTGTTGTAGACATCTTCATTTTGACTAAAGAAATTAGAAAATGCCACTGCGTATATGTGCCTTAATACTATTTTCTCGTTTCTTATCTCAAAAGCAGGAGCTTTTATCTTGCCGGAAATCATATAGGTCGGATTACCGAAGAAAGTGATGTCGTGCGACGACAGCTTTGCGTATGTAAGCGCAAAAGCGGCTGAACACAAATCACGGCCTGCGCGTCCCGCTCTTTGAACATAGTTCGCAGGAGAGGGTGGAATGTTCCGCAGAAAGATTGACTCAAGAGAACCTATATCAACGCCCATCTCAAATGTCGTCGAGCAACTAAGGGCATTGATTTCACCGTTCAGGAATTGCTCTTGATACTTGCGGGCATTATCCTTTTCGATTTGAGCCGTATGCTCACGGATATAGAACGGTGCGAGGTCGTCTTTTGAATACAGCGTCGCGTAGTGATTGTCTTCCTGCAACTTTTGGGGAGAAACAGGCACAAGCGTTCCGTTACAGCGAGGATAAGCACAGCGGTTCTTAAAGTTCATCGCGGTAACGCGACCGCACGTTTTGCAAACGTAGAGTTCTCCATCAGCCGGAACTGTAATAGAGAAGTCCTCAAGCGATAGAAAGCGGCCATCACCTCTGTTTTTGAGCGATTTCAAAATATCGCATTCAACGAGCTTATCGAAGTATTCTGCGGCAACTTTATATGCCTCATCTTCTGAGACAACTAATGCTGATGTGATGCGGCGCAGACGACCATTGGCATAGAAGCGCCCGTTTTTTTGAGTACGCGGAAGCCAACCCATAACAGCGGCAGATTCCTTGCCAGTCTTGCAGCGGGCGATGAGTTTTCTGACTGATGAATAGAAAATCATTTCTAAGTCTTCGCCGTCGAGCGGTGTGTTAGACGGCTCTTGTATTGCTCCGTGAAACACAACATCCATAAGCAAAAGATCAAGTAGAGTTTTCGCCTCGTCTACACTTAGCCCGTATCTTTCCGCAAACTCAGGAGCGAAATCTGCATTACACGACGGCATTATTGACACCGCCCCTAACGAAGAAAGACTGCTTGGACGGCGGGCGGCATACATTTCGCTAATTAAAGCTATCCAAGCGTTACGCCTGCTTATCGGAGTCAGCGTTTCCTTTTTATCAAGTTCAGCGAATGTTTGGTTTACATCAAAATAGCGAGCGAGTTCATTGGCAAATGTACCGAGCGTCCATGGTTCGCTTTGCATTTCAGTTTTGTGCTGTTGCGCAACAAACCATATCCCGCGTCTCCGTAAAAAGTCCTTGTAGCTACGTTCCATATATGGCGCAAAAAAAGCGGCATCTCCTCGGCTGTCAGAGAAACACAAGAACTGTCGGGTGTTCTGGGTAGGCATATTCTCATACAGAGCAGTAGCAAGCACTGCGGTAGCCGCTTCGCTCCCAAGATAAAACCTTCTGAGTTCGCCGTAAGTACAGGCAGGGCAGCGAACCATTCCGCTTTCCTTGCTCTTTTTAGCTTTCGTCACCTTTACGCCAAACTCGTCTATACACTCGCAGGCGTTTTTATCGCCGATATGTTTAATCGTTCCGCACTTTGCACAGATAAGGTATTCGTCGGGTGCTGTTTCAGTTTCATCGTCGGTCATAATCCCGTCATCTTCGTCTTCAAGAAGGTAAAACTCTGTCTTTAAATCAGTGCTGTTTTCAGGAAGCTCCAACTTCCCAGTCTTTTTGTTGTTGATTCCTATGATAGCGATACGTCCGCAATCCGTACACACCGCACATTCAAATGCCATCTGCCCGTCAATCTCAGTTTCAGGGGCGAGCGACATCATATGCGGCGGTGTAAGCTTGTTGTATGCACCAACAAGCGACCGGCGGAAATGTTGTTAGCGTGCCCGTACAACCGGTATGCCATTACCGTAAAACCCACGAA
>JAISVU010000382.1 GCA_031271375.1 Clostridiales bacterium
AGGAAGTGGCCGTCATACTCGTAAACTACGCGGATTATAAAGGCTATGAAATACCCGTAAACCGCGATATGCCAAACTACACAGACAGGCAAAGGATAGATATGTGGGCGGATAGCGCAGCGAAGAAACTCTCCGAAGCAGGCGTTCTTTCCGGCTACAACAACAATTTTGAGCCTGACAGGGAATCTACACGCGCGGAAGCGGCGCAGATGTTTAAGTGTTTCCTGCGGTTAATAGCGGGGAAGTAAGAATACTCCAAGAAGGAGGCTGATAGCGCTTTGAAGATTATTCGCAGCTTGCTAGGTGCTTTTCTGAATCCGAGGCTTGAATTCCGCGTCCGGCTGTTCAACGTGCTGGCGATGGGCGGAACTGTTATCAGCTTCCTAATGGTTATTTTGAGCGCGGCCAACAATGCCGGAATTTTAAGTGTATGCGGGAACGCGCTTTCAACGGCGCTGTCCTTCGGCCTGCTGTATTATTCCTATCGAAGCGGCAGATACCAGCTCTGTTATATGATAACAATTATTGCCATCTTCATGGTTCTTTTCCCTTTATTGTTTTTCGGAGCGGGCGGTTATCACAGCGGAATGCCGTCTTTCTTCGTTTTCGCCGTGTTGTTCACTATCTTTATGCTGGAGGGCGTAAAAGCGTTTGTGATGTCCGTTCTTGAACTATTGGAGTACATAACGCTTTGCCTGATTGCCTACCGTTACCCGCAGACTGTGAATTTCTATGCGGAAGAAGCGGAAATACTTGTAGACGTTATCGTCGCGTTTACCGCGGTGAGCATTACTTTGGGCATAACAATGTTTATCCATTTCAGAATGTATAACCAGCAGAAGCGAGAGCTTGAAACGGCTAACGAACAGTTACAGAATCTTAACCGTATCAAAACGGAGTTCTTGCAAGACATCAAGCACGAAATTCGTACGCCGCTTACCGCCATCTCCCTCGGTGCCGATGTTATCCGCAATAACCATGACGAGCAGGGCGACAGGCAGGATGTCTGCAACGCGTTGAACACGGTTCAAAACGAGGCTATGCGGCTTGGGCGCATGATAAACGGCATGGTGGAACTTGCCACAATGAATGCGAATCCCAAAAACCGCGAAAGCGTGGATTTTGCCGCCATGCTGCGTAATTGCGCGGAAGCGTCGCGGTTTGAGCTTGAAGCTAAAGGAAACTCGCTGCGGTTGGCTATTGCTCCCGAGCTGCCGAATGTGTTTGCCGAATCCGAGCAGTTGGCACGCGTCCCGGCGAACCTGTTATCTAACGCAATCAAGTGTACATCTGGGGGCGAGATCGTGATTGAAGCCGCAACCGAAGCAAACTACATCATGGTAAGTGTGATTGATTCCGGCGATGGCATTTCCTCGGAGCTTTTACCACGCGTATTCGAGCGCGGCGTTTCCGGCAAGGGCGGCAGAGGCTACGGGCTTTCCATCTGTAAAACTATTGTGGAAGCACACGGCGGCGCAATCGAAATCGAGAGCGACTTAGGTAAGGGTACAACAGCATCATTCAGTATACCGATATATGGCGGGCAGGACAAACGGGCGGAAAGGGGTAATGCCGGATGAAAAAAACTATATTATGCGTGGAAGATAATCTACGGGTGCAGGAGTATAACAAGAAACTCTTAGAAGCCAAGGGTTTTGACGTTAAATCAGCAATGAATCTTTCCTCGGCGCGGGCGGAGCTGGCGTTGACAATGCCGGATTTAATCATTCTCGACATTCATCTGCCGGACGGTAACGGGTTGAATTTTTTGCGCGTACTACGTAAGGCTTCAAACATCCCTGTTATTGCCCTTACAAACGATAAGGAAGAAAGCGATATTGTAACCGGGTTCGCAAACGGCTGTGATGATTATCTGCCAAAGCCCTATACCTTTCCCGTATTATATGCCCATGTTGTCGCGCTTTTGCGCAGGGCGGCAAACGTGCCGGACATAGTAGCCAAAGGCTCTCTCTCTTTGGACGTGATGGCGGGGCGGGCGGTTCTCTGCGGGGAGGATTTGCTGCTGACTCAGAAAGAGTTTGCCGTGCTTCTGCTGCTTACGCAAAACGAAGGCAAAACGCTTACGGCGGAGTATATATACGAAAAAATATGGAAACAGCCTTCCCTAGCGGGTAGCACAGCACTGAAAAACGTCGTCTCACGGCTGCGTAAAAAACTTGGCGATTCCTATTCTATATCAAACGACCGCGTTGACGATGCTTATGTGTTGGAAAAGCTCATACGGTAATCTAGCCCGCCTGCATCAAAGTCCATAAGAGATAATAAACCCGCGTTAAAACAGACGCGGGTTTATTATCTCTTAGAAAAGCTGTCGGTTAAAATTTTGCGACTTTCGCCCGGCCAATAAATCACTTCCGTTACAATTATGTTAAAACTATCGTGTGGAGGTTGAGCATGAGTATAAGAATGAAGCTTTATAAAATAAAAAAAATGATGTGCGGCGCGGTACTTGCGTTCCTTCTTACAATAAGCCTTGCAGCCTGTGTCTCTGACGACGCTAAATACCTGCCAGATGTGGATAATCCCTCAGATGGCGGCAGTAAAGCGTCGGCTTCAAACAATGAGGCGGATATAGCCGGCCTTGTATCGGAAGAAACCGGAAGCATGGATGATTATATGGGATGGTGGCGGTTGGCGGAAGCCAATTCCGCTATTCCGATTACCTATATAGAAATCCTGCGGGATAATACTGATGAAGCGCGCTGCTACGACAAGAATGGAGGTATTGTTGATATTGGCTATACCGATTACAGCGAACAGCGAGCGTTAAACGGTAGTTTGCTGATTGTTTTTACGTTTGACATGATCGGGGAAGTTGGTGCTGATGCAGCGGTTTCCGCGGATGGCGGGCGGTGGCTGGATGTCAATTATAACGGCAAATGGTACTCGTTTGATTATCAAGAGACTCCGGCTTTTGACACTCCGTAAGGAGTGGACTGGGTTATAATATTGGATCATAAATCATGACAGGAGGAAAATTAAGTATGGGGCTTATAAAAGCGGCGCTGGGAGCGGTCGGCGGGGTGCTGGCTGACCAATGGAAAGAGTTTTTCTACTGCGAATCAATGCCGGAGAATGTGATAGCGGTCAAAGGGTAGAAGCGAGCCGGCAAGCGTTCTTCCAATAAAAAGGGCGGCGATAATATTATCTCCAGCGGCTCGGTAATCGCGGTGGCGGACGGCCAGTGCGTCATGATTGTAGAACAGGGCAAGGTTGTGGAAATCTGCGCCGAGCCGGGTGAGTTTGTTTTCGACGCATCCACCGAGCCTTCCATTTTTTCAGGCGATCTCGACACAAGTATTACGGAGACGTTCCTGAATATAGGTAAGCGCTTTACCTTTGGCGGCGAAGCGCCCAAAGAGCAGCGCGTTTACTATTTCAACACAAAAGAGCTGCCCGGCAACAAATACGGTACGCCCAGCCCAGTACCGTTCCGCGTGGTAGATTCAAATGTCGGTTTGGATATTGATATTTCCATCCGCTGTTTCGGAGAATACAGCTACCGCGTCTGCGACCCGATGCTGTTATATACCAACATATGCGGCAATTTGGAAGAGGCGTATTTGCGCGAAACCATTGACGGTCAGCTTAAAAGCGAACTTATGACCGCTTTGCAGCCCGCTTTCGCAAAAATCTCCGCGATGGGCATCCGCTATTCCGCGCTGCCTGGTCATACAATGGAGCTTGCCGGCGCGCTCAATGATGTGCTGTCGGAGAAATGGCGCAAACTGCGCGGTATCGAAGTCGTCAGCTTTGGCGTTACAAGCGTCAAGGCAAGCGACGAAGACGAGCGAATGATAAAGGAATTGCAACGCAACGCCGCCTTCCGAAACCCGACAATGGCGGCGGCGCATTTGGTAGGTGCGCAGGCTGAGGCGATGCAGAACGCGGCGGCAAACGAAAGCGCGGGCGGCGCTGTTATGGGTTTTATGGGTATGAACATGGCCGGACAAGCGGGCAGAATGAATACTGCTAACCTGTTCGCTATGGGGCAGCGGCAAGCCCCGCAAGCTCCCGCAGCCGCCGCAACAGGATGGACTTGTTCCTGCGGCGCGGTCAACAAAGGAATATTCTGCTCTGAGTGCGGCAAGCCCAAGCCCGCCGGTGTACCGCAGTATAAATGCGACAAGTGCGGCTGGGAGCCGGAGAAATCCGCGAAGTCGCCGAAATTCTGCCCCGAATGCGGAGATGTGTTTGACGGCGGCGATATTATTGGAAATACGGGGCTGGTCGCGCGGGAAGATTACCCGCGCTGCTCGCCCATGCAACCAGGGGTGATGTAAATGGCTGCTTCCGTATATTCCTGTATAAATTGCGGAGCCGGTGTGCGCTTTGATATAGCCGCCAAATCTTTCATATGCGAACATTGCAACTCGCGTTATTCGTTGGAGGAGATGAACAAAGCCTTCCCGGACGATGAGGATGGCAGTCTGTGGAAGTCCGTCGTCGAAAACGCGGCGCAAACCGGCAGCGTTGAGCAGCGGTGGGTTTCGCAGTCTGAGACGAAAGAGGCGCAGGTGAAAATCCATATATGCCCCGCCTGCGCAGCGGAGCTGCTGACTGACAGTGAAACACAGGCGTCGGGTACTTGCGCGTATTGCGGGAATCCCGTCACCATCTCCGACAGGCTTTTGTCCGCCGACAACCTGCCGAGCCGCCTGATTCCTTTTAAGATTACGCGTGAGCAGGCATTTGGGATTTTTCACGAAAAAACCAAGCGCAAGCCTTTAATGCCGAGCGAATTTAAGGCTAAATGCAAGCCCGGTCTTTTTAACAGCGTATATGTCCCGTTTATGCTGTACGACGCGGGCTGTTCTGCGAATATTACGGCGCGATGTGAAAATATAACGACATGGAGCGACAGCGACTACGATTATACCAAAACGGACACTTATGAAGCCCGCCGTTCGGGGTCTATGGATTTTTCGGGCGTGCCGGTAGATGCCTCGGACAAGATAGACGACGAGGGGATGCAGGCCGTCGAACCCTTTGATTTAAACGAAATTACTCCCTTTTCTCTTAAATATTTGTCCGGGCATATGGCCGAAGCCCCTACAACAAAAGATGAAGCATTAACGGACACGCTGAACGGAAGGCTGAAATCCGCCTCTGAGCGGTCACTGCTGGATACTGTTTGGGGGTATGACCGGGTATCGCTTTCGGACAGCTCTGTCGCGGTAAATAGCGTGACGTCGGAGTACGTTATGTTCCCCGTGTGGACGTTAAGCGCAAAATACAAGCAGCGAGATTATATATATTCCGTCAACGGGCAAACGGGAAAGTTCGAGGGAAAGTTCCCGGTGGACTTAAAAAGCGCCGGTCTGCTGTTCCTGAAAATAGCGTTGGCGGTTTTCGGCGCTGTTTTCATTGGCTTGGAGGTGTTTCTATGGCTGTCATAAAACGCATGGCAGCAGCCATCGCTCTTTGTCTGGCTGCCGTAGTTCTGCTCCTCCCCTTTTGCGCGTTTGCGGCTGAGGATGAGCCGATTGAATACCTGTTATTGGCCGAGGATGCCGATTTGTGGCAAGCCCCGGATGTGATTCTGGAACCAGACGAATCACCGTATAACCTGGGCGGTTGGTTGAACGGCAATATAGTGGATTTTCCGCTAGACGTCTATGAGGACGGATATTACACGGTGGAACTTGAATATTCCAAAGATGAGGCGGACGGTCCCGTCAGCATTATCATTTCCACCGATACCGGTTCGGAGCTGGAAGCGATGCTGAACCCTACCGCAAGCGGCTGGTCGGAATATGTTACATGGTCTGCCGGTGAATTATGTATTTCACAGGACGACACTACACTGTCTATCGAGGCTGAGGACGGGGACGCCGACGGTTATGTGATGAACCTGCGCTCCGTCAAACTTATAGAAGCCTCAGATGGGGCTTTGAACGGCAGCGATACCGGCTCGTCCACCATAAACGGTTCCGATTTAGGGTTGGAGCGGCGTATATACGACGGCGCGAATATACTCTCCGACCGGGAAGAAGAGTATCTGAACCAACTCGCGGTGGAAGCCTCCAATACGCATGAGGTTCATTTCGCGGTGCTTACTCTGGACGACGAAAACGTAATCGATTTAGAGGGGTATTCGTGGGATTTTTACCAAAAAACCGTGAGCGGGGTTGGCGGGGCCTATGACTGCGCTCTGATGACCATCAACATGGGTACACGGCGGGTTGCGGTAGATTTTTACGGGGAACTCAGGACTATGCTATCCGAGCATGAGGCGTCTTATTTACGGGAAGGCTTTACGGAGCAAATGACAGACGGGCGCTATTATGACGCGGCGGAGTATTTTATCAACCGCAGCTCGGAGCTTGTCGGGCATACAATAGCATCGTTCAGAATTGACGTGCCGGAAGCGGACGCCGCCGATTTGGTATACGACTTCGCGGGCGCTTTGAGCGAAGATGAACTTGAGACGCTGAAGCGAAACGCGGCGGATATATCCGCAAAAACCGGAACAGCCCACATTGTATTAGTTTTGAACGACAGCTTTGCGGGAGAGTATGTACACGAGGATTATCTCAAGCGGTTCTCAAGCTCTTTCTACAATCAGAACATTAAAAGTAAATCCCTATATACCGGCGCGTTTATCGCGGCTGTTTCCTGTGACAGCGCGAAAGCCTCCGCTTCTAATTTCGGAAGCTATGACCCGGAAAACACTGTATTGTGGGATATAACCAACGAGATGAGCGCCAATCTCAGCTTCTATTCTGTGTTTACAGCTTGCCGCGTTTTTCTCGCGGACTGCGAGGATTTATGGCAGGCTGAAAATTTAGAGCTTTCGGTCATTGATCCGTCACGGAAAATCTTTGATGAGACAAACATGCTGTCAGAAGAACAGGAAGACAGCCTGCGGGTTCTAATCGATGAAGCGCGCGAAAAGACGGGCACGGATTTCTTTATCACTTTTTCCGGCTATTCCACGGAAAAAACGCTGATAAACTACAACATCGAGTGGCGGCAGGCTCTTGCGGAGTATATGGATGCCCATAGCGGGGGTAAGGCAGTGACGCTGCTAATTGGCAGGCCGCCTGTGGCGGAGGGCGACTGGTTGTATGTTTTTGTTGATCCAAGCGGGACATCCGTTTACCGGAAAATGGGAGCTAATCAGACCGAAGAACTGCGCGGCGAGGTACACTGGCAAATTGACGTAGGCAAAGACCCGTATGCGGCTGCGGTTGATTTCGTAAACGGCTCCGTGCGCTATCTGAGTTCCCCAATCCCGAACGTAAAAATGATTGACGACATTGGATGGGCAATCAAGTGGAGCTTCCTGATTGCGGTCGCGCTGGCGGCGCTTTCTTTGATGGTATTGCGTATTATGCACGGCTTTGGCCTAAAGCGTAGGTTTTCAGCCGTCAATTATCTGAACGAAGCCACTTTTAAGCTGCACTACAGCAACGACATATTCCTCCACTCCCATACGTCAAGCTCCAGAAGATCAAAATCATCCGATTCCGGCTCCGGCAGCAGCGGCAGCAGCGGTTCCAGCGACAGCGGCCACAGCAGCCGCTCCGAGGGCAGCTTCTGAACAAGTATAGCAATTCCATGTTTGACTTGCGTTTTGCAAGCCGCAACATTCCCAACGCGGAAAGCTGTTGCGGCGAAGTCAAAACGCTTATGTCAAACGGAATTGCGCTAGGAGGTTTAGATATGGATTGGGTAATTATTATCATTATCGCGGCAATCGTTCTTGTCCTGGTATTTTGGTGGATTAGCGCAAGCGCCAATTATAAGCGCATAGCCATCAAGATTTCCGAAGCCCTGTCTGGCATGGAAGCCGCGCTTACAAAACGCTATGATCTGCTGACCAAAATGCTAGATGCGGTAAAGAACCACAAACAGCACGAGATAGAACTAATCGCCGAAGGCATTAAGGTACGTAAAGGCATGAGTATAAACGAACTCAGCCAAGCGTCCGTAAAAATGGACAATATGGCCTCTAACCTGAGTATAGTGACGGAAGCTTACCCTGAGCTTCGCTCATCTGACATATTCAAGGAGCTTCACTCGGGTATACGCGATTCTGAGGAACGTTTACAGGCAGCAACGAGACTGTATAACGCCAATGTTACCTCTCTAAATACAGCGGTAAAGGCATTCCCGTCAAGTATCATCGCTAAAGCGCAAAACATTAAGGAGCTTGAATTTTTTTCGGCGGAAGAAGCGAAACGCGGCAATGATTCTATGGAGTTTTAGCAAACGGTATGGATTGACGGCACAAGAAGGGTTTTCGGTTAAAATCCTGCGACTTTCGCTCGCTGGGTAAAGATACCGTACTATAATAAGTATATCTTTGATTAGATATAAAAAATGAAAGGTGGTTTTGTAATGAAGAAAAGGATTTTAGCAATGCTTTTAGCGGCGGCAGTGTTCGCGGCGGCTTTCGGGGCCGACCCGAAACCTATAACAGCGTCGGAACCGCCCGTATCAGCCGTTGCGCTGTCTAAAGCCACGCTGTACGCGGACTTTTCATTTGCCGCCCCGGAAGGCCCGGACAATGTGATAACGCTTAGAGTAACGGCGAACGACATTGACGCGGACAAACTGGCGGAACTGCTCTCCCAATGGACCGGACTGGACTTTATCTTGGAAAGCTGGGAAGTCACGGGCAAGGAAATCGCGGTAGACTGGTCGGTTGATTCTACCCTTGTCGCGGGTATAGACGACCTTGAGCTGTGGGATGATGTGGAGTTTGAAAGCGCCGAGAACCTTTACTGGTTTATGATGGACAGCCTCTCCCGGACGCTCAAAGCCAGCCTCGGCGTTGAAACTGTTTATTATTCTGTTGACGGCGGTGAACCGCTGACATGGGATGAGGGGGTAATGACCGGCCTAACAGTGCTTCCCGTAGACCAGTCATACGAGGGCAGCGCGTTCTTCCTTGCCCATGCCGATGTCAAAGGTGGAGATGATGAGGCAACTGACATAGAGCTGTTGGATGATGAGGATGCCAACGCGTATTTATTGGATGAAATGTCAGCCCTTGTTGAGCTGGGCATTGACTTTGAGTATTACGGCGATGAAGAAATAGGCGGTGAGGACTGCCGTGTTTTCGAGCTTTACTTCTGGTACGGCGAGGATGAGTATGATTATTCCTACATACACGACATAGCCGTAACAGCGTCCGGCGAAATATTCGCCCCGGGCGTGGAGGAAGAATGGGTTTTAATCGCGGAAGCGGGAGAAGCACCTGAGGGTGCTTACTATCTGGACGGGGAGCCGGACGGCGGCGTCATAACCTTTAACGTAGACGGAAGCGGGGAGCTGATTTTGCCGGACGATGATATTAACAGCCTTGAAATTGAATGGGTTTCATACGGCGACCGGCTTTATTTTGCGGCGGAGCTTGATGGGGAATACGAAGCCGACACGTTAATAATCGTTGACGGCGATTTGCTTACGAGCGAGTACGGTGAAGTCTTTATAAGAGAAGAAAGAGAAGAAAAAGAAGGAGAGCCGGAAAACGAAGACGCGGCCTACGACTATCTATGCGAGGAATTATCCGCATTGACCGCTATTGACTTTGATTTCGTGTTCGATATTGAGACGGGATACGATACGAATTTCGACACAATCACCCGGATTGACGACCAGGACTGCCGGGTTTTTGACATTGTAGCGGCCTATGGGATTGACGATGGCGTTTATGCCTATGCCGACAGCGTAGCTGTTTCCCCGGATGGCAGTCTGTACTTCCCTGTGATTGATTTTGAGGATTTATCAGCGGAGGAATGGGAACAGGAGGAACAGATTGATTTTATGCCGGAAGGCGTTTACTACTATGAAGGAGACCCTGAAATGGGCGGTTTGGCCTTCCAAAAGGACGGAACCCTGACAGTCACGGACATGGACGGGGAAGAAGTGGGCGGTAAGTGGGCCGTGTATGGAAACAGAGCATACATGATTGTAGATTACATGGACGATACATTCGGAGCCGCGGCCTTGTATATTGGAGGCGAGGACGCGCTTTATGGAGCGCTTGGAGAGAGCTTTTTCAGGGAGGGCGGGGAAACCACACCAGTAGAATTATCGGATGAGCAGACCGCCCTTGATTATCTTAACACAGAGCTAGCCGGTTTTATAGATATGGGGATGGAGCTTGAGTATTATGACACTGACGAAATTGACGGCGAGGAGCATTTCGTTTTCGAGCTTTACATGAATTACGGCGACGATGATACCGATTATTTATGTGATTTCGCTGTTGGAAATGACGGTACGGTTTTGGCTGAGGACTTTAACTACGATTGGTTTGAGCTTGGATCCTTTGAAGCCGTGCCGGAGGGAACTTACGCCTTAAACAAAGACATGGCAAACGGATATATAACCTTCAACGCTGACGGCACGTTAAAACTCGGCGCTCCCTACGACGAAATGATTACTGTGGAGGGGGTCTGGAGCGCGTATGGCAGCCTTATCTATATCTTGGTTGACCTTGAAGATGAGACAAATGTTTTACCTTTGGTCGCTAAGGATAACAATTCGCTCCTTATGAACGCCGAGGAGGGCTTCTATAAGGAAGAAAGCGGCTCCCTCATTCCGGAAGCGGACAGCGCGTATGACTTCCTGATTAACGCCGCCGCGCCCGCCATCGCGCAGTCAAGGTTTGACTTCGTTTTTGAGGAAAACATCAAACTGGAAGACGAGGAGGCGCGGGTTTTCGCCCTGGTGTGGGAAGACACCGAAGGCGTCAGCAGAACAATACTTGATTACTTTGCCGTCACGAAGAGCCTTGACCTCTATATCCTGAACATTTTGGAATCGGAATGGGCCGGGATTGAGCTGCCGGGATATGAAATTGGCGGCTATTATTATTACAACAGCGACCCCGAGGATAACGAGCTTTACTTCTATATGGACGGCACGGTTGATCTTGAGGACGAGGATTCTCTGTATGAGGGAGAATACACCGTAATCGGTGATCGTTGCTATATTATGCTGGAGGAGGAGGGCGAGGCTGTCTTTAGCTGTCTCTACATTCAGAACGAAGAAACCCTGATAATTGACGAGGAAGATCATTATTCAACGGAGGTGGAATAAACGATGAAGCGCGGACGTTTTATCGCCGCTTTAGCGGCGCTGGCTCTTGTCATAGCAGCTATGCCGGCTTTAAATATCCAAGCCGCTTATAACATAAACGGATGGTTCAGCACGGAAAGCTCTGGCAGCTATAGTTCCGCCCGCTTTAACTTTAAAGCCGACGGGACGGTGGATATTGAGCGGGATTATGGGGACAGCGGAACATATAAATACGCGATAAGCGGCGACAACATAACCGTTGATTACTCGGAATTTCTGCTCGAAATCTTTATTATCGACGACGAACTGCTTTGCCCGAACAACTGGGATTCCAGTAATGCCTTCGGGAATTATCTGTACAAGGACGCTCAAGTGGCGGAGCTTTCAAACGTACACTATGACCCAGACAGCGGACTGGTGTTCAATTATCCTGATACCGTTGAGCTTTTAACGGACAGGTTGACCTCGGACCCTTCCGAAGCAGCGGCGATCAGGGCGGGGGGCTACTCTTACCATCTGATGTTCTTTGACCGGGACGCGGAATACCGTGAATTATCGGAGGCGGGTTACAGCGACTTCGAGATTCTTGAGAGCTTCATTAACGCTTTTCTTACAGATTATTCTTCTGAGATATATGGCGTATATGAGCCTTACTACGATGTTGACGGTGGAAGTTACTCCGTGCCTATAGACCTTGAGGCGCAGTACGATGAAAAAGGGGAAGCAATAGCGTTTTCCAGAACAAATCTAAGGGTGCTGGGCGGCGGCAATCAGTGGATTGTTTACGGCGAACTGACCAATGCGGGGGACGGACGGGCAGCGCTTACCGTGATGATATATCCGCGAAACCACATTACCTTCGTATCCGTTCTCAATGAAATAATGCTCAGTCTCCGATTTTCCGGGGACGGGACTTATTCCGCCGCGTATAATCCGCGCGTACCCGCCCGGGAGGAATGGGAAGAACCGTCGGTCTATGTGCCGCAGACTGTCCGGTTTTTATCAGCCGAGCCGGTTGACGGCAAGCTCAGGTTCATCTTTGAATATGACAAACCACAGGGCCATTTGACGATTGAGCTTTTTACTGATGCCGGCTCCTACATTTTCGGTTATGAGACGAAAAATGAACTGGATAAGGAGAGCGGCACTCATAATATCAACTGGGACTATACTTGTTTTGACGGTACGAAAGCAGCCGACGGCCTGTATATGATGAGATTCTGGACGGACGAGTCCCCGGAGATGGATGAAGAGTTTGAATATTTCTACGTCGACAGGGAGTAAGTCATGACAGTGTGGCTTGCGGGGGTGATATGCGCGGCGAGCTTTGCGGCAGGGGTATATTTGATAAAGAGCCGTAAACAAAAGGTCTTAGGCGCGGTATGTATAGCGGTTTCAGTAGCGGCTGGGCTTTATATCATGGCGGCGGCGGTATTAATAGACGGTATCAGATGAGAAAGGATGAGCTGAGAAAATGAAAAAAACCCGGTTTATAGCGGGAGTATTAAGCATGACGCTGGCGCTTTCAGCCTGTGGGACCCTTAATAAGCTGGCAGAGGAGAAAGCCGCCCCTGAAAACCCGCGTATCGGTTTTATGACCCAGGAATACATCGGCGACAATATCGCCGAGATTCCTTATATAGAGTATGACGGCGAGACTAACCCGGAGATTGAATCTATAAACCGTTCATTGAACCAGGGAATCCAACAGGTTTATGACGGATTTATGGAAACGGCGGATGAGGACGCGTGGATTGAGATAAAATCCTATCCTTTCACTTCCGAACGGTTCCTTCAAGCTGTGGTTACGCATGTGGTTTACCCCACATACGGCACTGACGGCGATATGCTCAGCGTGAACTATGACAAGGTTTCGGAAGTGTGGCTCAGCACGGAAGCAGCGCTGGAGTACGCGGAGTTGCGGGCAGAAGATTTGGTTCATAATGTGACCGGCCTCTTTGAGCCGGAGTATCCGAGCCAGAGTGTAGGCGAAGTGAAGGTTTCCGGCTTCCTCGTCCATGAGTACCCGGAAGAAATTGACGGGGATAGTTTGTTTATTGAATTTCTTCTTGAGATAACAGTGGAAAACAGCGAGGCCGAGCCGTGGAAGTCGTTCTACAGTTACACTCCTCGGCTGGAGTCCCTGTTCAGGCTGAATTCATCCTGCCTGTTCGACCCATTTGACATGGATCAAGCAGACCCGCCGCTGTTTTATCAAACGACCGGAGAATAAAAAAGAAAGGGTGTTGTATATGAAAAAGAGATTAACCGCGTTACTGTTGAGTGTTCTTACCGCGATTGCGTCGCTGGGCTTGTTCTCCGTTCCCGCGATGGCCGCTCAATCCTCCGACTTTGGAATGTACGTGAGGAAGTACACCTTCCATTATTACAGCGACGCCGAGAAGATAGGCTTTCATCTTGTCCTCGGCGCGGAAAAAAGCTACGACGTGACTTATACCGTCAAGCTGGTGGATGAAGCCGGAACGCAGCTTGCGTCCTGGGACCCTGTCACTTATTACGGCGGGAACAAAAGAAATTTCCGCATATATAACCTCACTGATACATCACGCCTTAACTGGGGCGAAGATTACACGCTGAAGGTCACGGGCAAATGTCTGGCCAACGGCAAAGAACAGTCGTTTACATGGAATTTTAAATTCAACCATTGGCCCAGCGTTTTTAACTATACAAAGGAAGAGTTGGGCAAAGCCGTAAAATACGAGTTTCTTGAGTACGACTACGGTGATTTTGCTTTTAACCTTTGGCTTTCCGCCAATGAAGGCTATGATGCAACTTACAAGGTCCGTATCATCGATCCCGATGGCAAGACCAAATACATTTTTGGCGATACGAACGCGGCTGCCTGGTCCGGCGAAAATAAATGGAAGTTTTCAACCAAGGGCATGATGGCGGACAAGGCCGGAGAATGGACAATCCGGGTTGACGGCATGGTTGACTTCGACGGGATACACAACATGCAATATTGGAATTTCAAATATAATCTTAACTGATGGAGGGACTGACGATGAAGAAACTTATAGCCGTCGCGCTGTGCTTCTGCCTGTCGCTGGCCGCGCTCACGGTCTACGCTGACGAGCTGCGGATTGACAATTCGGAAACGGGCATCGGGATAATTGTCCAGGACTACGAGGGAGAAAATGCCGTTGAAATCATGTTCTTTCAATATGACGGCGTTCAGGATGCCTTTGAGGAGTATAACTGGCAAAACCCGACCCTTGAACTGCTCAATAACGACATCATGGCGGGGCCTTGGTTAATCTGGCAGGATTACGAGGAAGGAACCCTTGAGCTTACGGGCCTCCCCGCCGAGAAACTGCTGATTCAGTCCTATCCCTTTGACGACGGCGACAATGTGCAGCTTGTTATTACCTCACGGGTATTTCCAGAGGTTAATCACGAGGAGTACACGAACATCTGGAGCTATAACTTCAGGCGGTCTGACAATAGTATAACCGAGCTTGATGATATGCTGGAAAAGTACGAGCTGACCCAGGAAAGCCTGTATGAGATGTTCGAGGAATTTAACGACATTGAAGCCGTTTTAGCAAGTGTGGAGGCCACAGGCTTTATAATCGACGGGGAAGATATAGTGTTTCTTCTGGAAGTAACTCAGGAGGGCGAGGCAGACTTCTTTAAAGATTTTGCTATATATGAATCTGAGACCGGTGAGTTTCGGCTCCTTGACCCCTACTCGCCTTTTGATGAGATTTACACACCCTTACTCACTGCCGACACGACCGGCATGGAAGAAATTGATGCCGGATTCTTCGGGCTTGACGGAGTGTTTTTCTTAGAGCTGCAAGGCTTCGAGGCTGCTATGGATACGCCGTATGACGAAGAAACTCTGGCGGCGCGTGTCGCGGAATTGGAAGGAGCCGGGATAACGGACCTATCTGATTTCAAAGCGGAGATGTCGGAGGATTACTCTGCAATGCTTACCTTTCCAACGTGGCTTTGCTCCTACACTGTGGGAGACAATGAGGATATGAATTACTGTACCGACCTAATCTTTCAAACCGATACCCACGAATTCCGCGTCCACATTACCGTGGACGCCGATTTCGCGGCGGAATACGTTGAACTGACAGAACAGATTTTTAACAGCACAGAGCTGAAAGACCCCGTGTACAGTTTCATTGATTATAGCAATATGATTGAGATGAATTATCCCGTCTCGTTTGCGGAAACCGCCGAATCCCATAACAGCGGCGCGCTGCTCTTTCACTCCAAGCCGGACAGCCAGGTTTTAGTGTATGGAGCGTCTGCCGACGCGGACGCCCAGCAAGAGTTAATTGACATGGCCGGGATGAGCGAGAGTAAGGAGCTTGAAAGCGGCGCGCTCATCGGCTGGGGCGAGGATTACGATGCGGAGACGGATAAAGCGTCTTATGTCGCTTATCTGTGGGTCATGGATGCCGAAGAGTATTTCAACTTTGAAAGCGCGACTTGGTATCCCGCTGCCGCCGTTATCTGCGATACAGAGGAAGAGGCCAAGCTGTGGTATAACCGGATTGAGAACGGGGACATTTATTTCCTTAGCGTAAACGGCCTGGACGCAGAAGAAGGACGCGGCGATTTCTTTGAGTCAGACTTTCTATGCGTGAGTGAGGAAGAAGCGATGAATATTCTCGCGGACGCGCTGTACTATAAGCTGGATGAAGGTTTGACGCTTGTATCGGGAGGCGCGAGTGATATGGATGGCATCCCTTGCTGGAGCTTCGCCCTGGGAACGGACACGGAGGAAAAGTTCACGGCGGAGGAGCATTATGTGGTGACCTTTGAAGGCGAGATATTCGTGTACGATGTTATAAGCGATTCATACGAACCCTTCGCTTTCGGTTGAAAGCCTTGTCAGAATGGCCTCTTTGCCACACTTTGTTTATGACGGGAGGGTATACTAATGAGATCGCAACATTAGAGAAACGAATAAACCGCGAATCCGCAACCGAATGGCTTTTATGTCCAATCTGCAATAGCAAGACCCGTATCAAACTACGCCCAGACACAAAGCTCATCAATTTTCCGCTGTTGTGTCCCAAGTGCAAAAACGAAGTTTTGATAAACGTCCGTCAACTTAATATATCCGTTATCAAAGAGCCGGACGCATAAGCGCAGAGCCGATAACTTGTGGGATAATCCATGGTTATCGGCTCTATGCTTTTTAAGCGAATCAATACCCTTTGCGCCTTATATAGAACCTAACGATTATTGGCTTTTATCTTTGACAGGAGGACTAAAGATATGAAGATTGATTACAGTTGTTACGCTGATACATCGTAGCCAAAAGACTTAACAAAACTGAATAATACTATCGTCATGGCAGCAAATCTTTTCCATAAGCACGGAAAGACGCCGCTGCTGTGTGCTTTTCGCTTAACAGCGAATGAGGAGTTGAATGTTATGGATTCGCATCAACCATGACATTAAGATGCCAGTATGTCTTGATCCCGCTCCTAACAAACACACAGTACATAAGACGCTGAGAGCGCCATGTGTCGCGCATGGACGAGAATTTACACGGGCGTTACATCCGTTGCCCGTGCAAGACTCCGCTTTTTACGGACTTCTTAATGGCTATTTTATAGCGGTCGATTTTACGAGTTATCGTGGAATTGGCCGCTTTTTCTTTTTTGCAATTCACCTGATCCGCTGTTCGCGTAAACGCATTTACGGCTTGTCGGGATACTTCTGGCTTTCGCCCTGGCAATGCTACATCGCTAAGTACCCGTGATGTCCGCCTTTCTTCAGAAATCTTGGAGAAAGGAGGACAAGCCCTATGAAAAAACATAGAAAACAAGCGGTCTATGTTTATGGGGAAAAGCGATTCGCGGACGTTCCTGTTGACCGGGAACTATATAAAGCGGATAACCATGAGGAGTATCAGCGCGTGAGAAATAAGAAGAAGCATATTCCTTTGAGCGTTGATATTCCAGACGGCTTTAATTTGATGGAAGCCTATGAGGAAGCGCAGCTTATTGAGCAGTTAAACGGCGCTTTGCAGACCCTCGCCGAAAAAGAGCGCCGGTTGATTGAGTATTACTTCTTTGAAGGGCTAACCGAACAGGAAATAGCCGCCATCTTCAAAGTCACTCACCAGACCATAAACAAGAACAAACGCGCTGTCGTCAATAAACTACGCGACATCCTGACAGACTGGATAAACCCGTAATACATGAAAGCAAAAAAAGGGGGAGCCGTATTGTTTATATCTTTGCGGCTCCCCAAAACTATGTAAAAGCGGCCTTTACTTCCTACTGCTTTTACGCAGACTTGTCTTTATAGCTATGGCGGCATCGGTAATGACCCGCGCCTCGTCGTCTGTGCAGTCAGCCATTACTTCGGCCATCTCACCGGCAAGCACATGTTTAGACTTAGCTATATGGTTGCGGAATAATTCATCCGCCGATATGTTTAGCGCGTTGACAATGGAAACAAAAGCCTTTATGCTGAGTTTGCTGTTGCCGGTTTCAATATGGCTTATATGGGTTGTTCCAACGCCGGTCATCTCCGCGAGTTTTTCCTGCGTCACTTTTTGTTTCAAACGCTCGGCGCGTATGCGTTTGCCGATGTCCAGGTAATCTATTTGCATAACAATACCCCGTTTTTCTAAAGCTACACTGTAAATTGTATTGTACTAGCAAAATAAGCGCGCTATAATAACATTAAAGCGCAAACAGACTATATAGGCATATTGAGGAGGATTTTATGGAAAAGCTATCCTGTGCGATAACAGGCGAAAACCCGCAGCGATTCAAATTCAAATATAACGAAGAAGCCCCGCTTTGCAAAAAAATCAAAACAGCCCTGACAGAATTAATTGAGAACTTATATGAAAAGGGCGTGAGAACCTTTATTATAGGCTGCTCTGTAGGCGTTGACACATGGGCTGCTGAGATAATTATTGAATTGAAACAGCAGCCTAAGTTTTCGGAAATTGAGCTGTCATGCGCTATTCCCTTCCCAGAACATACCGAAAAATTCACGGCGGGGCAGAAAAAGCGGTATGGCAGTATTCTGGCCCATAGTGACTATAATGAAATAGTAAACCGCCACTATTCGCCTGTAGCGTATAAACGTCTTAACTATTATCTTGTTGACAAATCACAATACCTTATAGCTGTTTATGACCCAGGCAAAAGTGAAAGCCGCGGATTGGGACAGACGGTAAACTACGCAATAAAAAATAAACGTGCTATTAGCTTCATTAACCCTGATACAGCGATTGTCACTGAGTATAAATCTTAGAAAGCAAATATAAAAGCGATGAAAGCGGTGCAAAAGCGCCGTTTTTATTTTTTTGAAAATTTCTTTGAAAATGGGGGTGCAAAGGGTGCCGCGAATTGGGATTTATATTAGAGGGACTATTTCCTCTCTTCTCCCGAACCTTGACAAACACCGCCGTATGGCGGTCATATACAATACCCAATTACATTCCGTCTGTGACCCTGGAAAGGTAAGCGACAGGGAAAGCGCCGCCATGACCGCGACCGCGGGAGCGAAAAGCGTTGACCCGACAGGCATATTGGTACGGCCTGCGCCACGACCCACAGCTGGAGATAATGATACTTCCGTCTTGAACGCTTATCGGCATTGGACGGCTCGCTATAAGAATGGGGAGAGCGCGGACCTGTGCGTTACGGAACGGCGGCAGGCCGGCGTTATGACGCCTTGACTGAGGGCGGTTTTGGGTATTCCCTACAAAGCCGGGGACGCGTGGCAAATACGGCAGATGAAAGTACAAACCATGCGCGGGGCTATATATTGATATGCAGAAAGCCCTGCGTATTCTTGTGCTTTTATTATAAAAAAAGGAGGAATGATTTACGAAGAAAGCAAAGCTAATTATCTCCGCGCTGATTGCCTGTGTAATGCTGACAGGTATTACAGGAATACCCGCTTACGCCGCAGGCACGGGGCAGAACTGGACAAGCAACGCAGACCTGTTCGAGTACAACTATCAGTTTAACAGCGGCCCGGACACCGGCTCGACGTTCGGAACGCCGACGGAGACGGACGCCAAAGGCAGTAATCCGCTTGCCGACAACATCCGCAGAAACAAGGACGTGGCCCTTCTGCCGCCCGGTTACGGCATTTACAGCGGGCAGATACCAACCGATCCCAGCAGTCCCCTACATCCGGCCAATCCTGTGACGATGGCGGCGGACACAACCTATTATGGGACTGCCTCCGTCAACTATCGAGGCGACGATACGGGCTCGTTGCAATCAACGTCACTTATGCAGTCTCCGGCTACAGCGGGAATATCGGGAAATGTTTCTGTCTCCATTACTCAGCCCGCAGTTCAGCCCGTCACTCAACCTATCCTTAAACCCACCACCAGCTTCGCAGCCGCCGCTCAGACCATCCCGTCTTACTACGACGACGGCTCAATCGGCTATCTGAGCATACCCGCGATTAACACCTACGTCAAGGTTTACGAAGGAGAGACTACGGCCAATATGAAGCTTGGCGCGGCCCACTTTGAGTTTACCTCGGCCTGGGACGGGACAGTCGGCCTTGCCGGTCACAACCGGGGAGCGCATGATTATTTCAAGGGTGTCAAGGATATAATGAACGGCGATTTGATAACCTACGAAACGCGCTATGGTACGCGCACATATGAGGTTTACCTTAAAGAGCAGATAAGCGATACGGATTTTTCGTATCTCGGCTCCTATCGGGAAAACACTTTAGTGCTGATAACATGCGTCATGGATAGCCCATCCAGACGCTGGGTGGTATGCGCGAGGGAATTTAAATAATCCTCGCAGAAATGATTACATTTATTTCCATTTTAGTGTTGACAAAGCTGGATTAAGCGCGCTACAATTAAGGCATAGCAAGAGAAAACTCAGTAAAATCAAGGGTTTCGGCCCATAACGAAGGGAGATTTTCAAAATGAAAAGGACGAGAAAATGGCGGTTGATGTCGCTGTTCGCGGCTGTAATGCTCATAGGCGTAACAATCTTCGGGCTTACCGCCTACGCCGCCGACGAAATCACGGTACAGGTGAACGGACAGGTGATTCAGTTAGAGCAGCCCCCCATGATAATCGACGGGCGCGTTATGGCTCCGGTGACGCAGATAGCCGAGGCTATGGGATGGGGTATTGAGATTGGGCCATATGGTGTGTACCTTCAAAATCACGGTGACTTAGAGATAGTACCGGACAAACTGTATTACACCTATTATCAAAGCGATATAGGAATATCAGAAGGTCATTTCCATATTCGCCATTACGACTCAGTAGGGAGCTTCGACACCGACCATTTTAAGCACGGGCATTTCCCAGCGAAACACAACGAGATATGCCCCGGCGAGTTACCTTGCGGCCTATTGGCAGAGCAAGAAGCCTTTCAGTTGACTGTCGCTCCTGTACTCCTTAACGATACTCTGTACATAGCAGTGAGGGATTTAGCGGCGGCTATGTACGCAACGGTAGAATGGGATGAAATTACCCGCACAATAAATGTGATAAGCGGGACATTGCCTTTTTACGACGGTGACGGACTGCCTGATGAGTATAAAGACTGGCTGATTCGCCGGACATACGAAGCTCATAAGCAGAGTGGCGCGGCCGCTCCTTGGGACCCTCCGGTACTGACTAAAGAAGAAAAATCAAGGGCTTTAGAGGCCGAAGTTGTACGGCTTGTAAATGAAACACGCCAGCAAGAGGGGCTTGTACAGCTTGAAACCTTGCCGGATTTGGACAAAGCGGCGCGGATACGCGGCGACGAGCTTCTTACAACCTTCGGTCATACACGCCCCAACGGTCAACCCGCCTCAAGTGCCTATGAGGGCTTGTCCCACGCGTATGGCGGTGAGAATATCGTTCAGTGCAGCGCGACGCTTTACGGGGCCGAAACTGCTGACGGGCTGGTATCAATCCTGATGGGTTCCGAGGGTCATAAAAGAATCATCCTTAATCCCGACTTACGGTATATAGGCGTTGGCGGAGCGTTTGACGACGTTCACACGGTGTACTGCGTAATAGGATTTATGAAGTAAATCAATGCAGCAACACAAGCATACGAGAGGTTGACTGACGGAAACGTCGGCTGGCCTCTTTTATTTTACTCTACAGACAGGAGGTTTTATTATCAGCAAACGTATTTTTACTGCGATAATGGCGCTGTTGATAGCTTTAGGCGCGATTTTGCCGTTTTATCCGCCGCCTTTATCGGCTAAAGCTGAGGAACCGGAGGCTCCCGAACATGACGAAATTATTGTCATGGTTTATTCCAGCGGAGAAATTAGCCTCGAAACAATAGGCTATAATGGAAAAGACATAGGAAAAGAAGGCTATATAGAATTTGACGGCGTGAAGTATCCCGCGTTTTGTGTTGACCCGAAGCTGTACGCCGCCGAGCTGCATCCAAACGGGCAGTATCCCGTGTCTATCAGCGGGACGAATCTTGAACCTATGGTGGCGACGGTACTTCACAACTCCGTGCCGTATGTGGAAAGAAATATCATAACGGATCAATTTCCCGGATTAACGGACTTGCAAATATACGCTGCTACAAAAGCCGCAATCCGAGCGGTATCAAGCCTCAGTTCGTCAGAATACTCAGATGATTCCTTGTGGGCGGGCAATGCTCAAACCGTCGCGTTCGCAAAGCATTTGATTAACCTTGCGCGAACGGCGACGGAGCCTGTGCCGGAAATAGCGATATACGGATATGTGGACTTGACAGACCCTGTTCTTGACGGAGACTTCTACGTCAGTACAACGACCGTACAATCCAGCACATACGCGCTTAAAGCCGGAACAAAAATCAAGCTGACGCTCCCCCCTGACGCTCCGGCGGGTACGGTGATAACGGACGCTTCGGATAATCCCATCCCCGCGGAAGGTGTTGACAACGTAACGGCTATCAAGATTAAAGCCCCGAAAGAATCCGTAACGGAACCGGTCAGCTTCAATGTAAAGGCCGAATTAACCATTGACAGCGGCGTCGTGCTGTTTGGCATGCCGTCAGATGAGGCCGACAAAGCCGATTATCAGCGTTATGAGATAGCCATGCCATATCAGCCCGCGAGTTATGAAATCCCATTTGCGGCAGTACCTGAACCGGATGAGCCAACACCTCCGCCCGGTGAAACTACCCCGCCGCCTGACGAAGAAACGCCGCCCCCGGATGAACCGACGGAACCGGGCAAGCTGGAGATTATCAAGTTGGAGGCCGGAACCACAAAGGGCCTTGCCGGAGCGGAATTTAAGGTAACGAACTCCACAGGCGGTATTATCGGACATTATTCCACAAACGGCAGCGGGAAAGTCACTATCGACGAAGTTGAACCGGGAGCGTATTACATTGATGAAATCACTCCCCCGGAAGGTTACGCTCTGGACGCCAATACTCACAAGGATGTGGTGGTTATTTCAGAGCAGACCGCCACTGTTACTTTTGAGAACGAGCCGT
>JAISVU010000422.1 GCA_031271375.1 Clostridiales bacterium
GGCAAAGGTCGCCGAGTATCGTGAAAGAGCCTGTGTTCATCAGGGTTTTGAGCATGTCGATCTGGAACAGGCTCATATCCTGGGCCTCGTCGATGACGATGTGGCGGATGTCGAAGCCCGCGTTGCCGTCCAGCGCGTAGTGAAGCAGCATGATAGGGGCGAGATCCTCGGCCTCGCAGCCGCCGCCTTCCAAAGCCTTCAATGACAAGTCCCGTACCGCCTGGGCGTCCTCCGGCTTGATAATCCCGTTCGTGCAGCCGTAAAATAAGTCCGCGTCCTCGAAAAACGCTCTGTAATACTCGTAAGCGGTCTTGGGTTTTATTTTCTTGAGATAGTCCGATATAAGGCCCGATGACTTCTTCGTCAGTATCTCTATTTCGCCGTCGCGTTGGTTATAAAGCCGGGTCAGCTCTTCCCTCCGCTCGGCGGAGCCTTCCAGGAACCGCCGCTTAATCCGGCTCGCCTCCTTTTCATAGTAGGCCTCGATGTCCTCCAGCAGCTCCGGCTTGCGTTTTTTGAGGGAGCTCTGCATGTACTTGCGCAGCTCAACCGCCCGCTTTAAAATAGGCAGAAAGGCGTAATCCTGGCAGTAGAGCCGCCTTATCTCGCCTTTACTCCTCAAAACATGGCCGCAGAGATCAAAGTCCCTGCCGGGAAGCAGATTCAAGGTAAGCTTTTCGATATACCGTTCGATGATCTTTTTAAACCATAACGAGGATTTAATGCGCGAGACCCGGCGCACAAGCGCCGCGTCCGGGGGGTTACTCAGCAGATAGGCCAGCTTCTCCCAGCCTTCCTTGATTTTTAAGCGTTTTTCGATAAAACTGAAGGCAAAGTCCTCAAACGTGGTTTGCTTAACGTTCTCAACGCCGAGATCCGGCAGGACTTCGGATATATAACTCAGGAAATATCGGTTGGGGGCGACGACGAGGACATTGTACGGGGCCAGTCTTTTTTCGTAATTATACAGGAGGTACGCGATACGGTGCAGTGCGATAGTGGTTTTGCCGCTGCCGGCGGCCCCCTGAACGATAACGGGGCCGTGCATGTCAGCGCGGATTATTTGGTTTTGCTCCGCCTGGATTGTGGATACAATGTCTTTGAGGCGTTTGTCTTTGGACGAACCCAGCGCGAGCTGCAGGAACTCGTCGTTAGCGGTTATGTCAATATCGAAGAACTCTTTTAGCCGCGCGTTCTCAATGATGTACTGGCGCTTAAGGGATATCTCCCCGGTAACGCGCCCGTCGGGGCAGTCATACGCGGCCTCGCCCAGCCGCCCGTCGTAATAGAGGCTCGCAACCGGGGCTCTCCAGTCCGCCACCAGCGGCAGCGGCGCTTCCGAACTGCCGTAAACGGCCATTTTGCCCAGGTATATACTCTCAGGCCTGCTCATTCCGTCTTCTTTAAAGTCCACCCGGGCAAAATAGGGCTTCTTCAATGCCAGGGCGCTTAACTTTGTCTTTAAAGACAGGGACTCCAGCAATGCCGCCTTATACAGCGCTTCGGCATTTTGGCCTTTGTCGTGGGGGTCATAAACCTTCCAGAACTCTTCGATCTCCGCGTCCAGGTTCTGCTTCTGGCCCGTAACCAACCTGTTGAAAGCGTTAAGCGCCTCCAGCACCCGGACGAGCCATTGTTCCTCGATTTGCTGTTCCTTAGCTGCCATTACCCCACCTTCCTTAAATTTGGTGAAGACTACAATTATACTGCCGCTCTCAGTATAAGTCAAGAAAATATTTTTTCTCTTAATCTTGTAATTCATAGGGTAAATGTGATATATTGAATAGGAGCTGACAGTAAGTTTTACATAGAAAAGGAGTGCTTTAGATGGCGGGTAATCCTATAATTTCCAAAGAAAAGCTGAAAGAGAAAATTATTGAGAATGTGAGGACATTTTCTCGCAAAACATTGGAGACCGCCTCGGCGGAGCATATTTACGAGGCGCTGGCGTTCACGATCCGGGACATCGTTACGGATAGGTGGATCGATACCCATGAATATTATTACAAGAACGACGTGAAGGTAATGTACTATTTGTCGATGGAATTCCTTACCGGGCGGTTCCTCGGCAACACCGTCATCAACCTGACGCTGGGGAACGAGCTGCGCGAGGTGCTTACGGAGCTGGGGCTGGATTACAATATCATTGAGGACGCGGAAGCCGACCCGGGGCTGGGCAACGGGGGCCTCGGCCGCTTGGCCGCCTGCTTCCTGGATTCCCTTTCCACATTAAACTATCCCGCTTACGGATGCGGAATACGCTATAAATACGGTATCTTTGAACAACGTATCGAGAACGGGTTTCAAAAAGAGCATAAGGACAACTGGCTTGAAAAGGGCGACCTATGGGGCGTAAAGCGCCAAGAATACGCCGTGCCGGTAACGTTTGGAGGGACGGCCCGCGCCTATAAGAACAGGGACGGAAGATACCGTTTCGAATTGGAGAACGGATTCACGATAATGGCGGTGCCATATGATTATCCCATCGTAGGTTACGGCGACGGCATCGTCAATACGCTGCGCCTGTGGGAATCCGTCACGATGGATAAATATGACCCGTCTAAAGCGAAGGGCGAATCAACGAACACAAATATCGAGAAGAACATGGAGATCCTCTGCGACTCCCTTTATCCCGCGGATGAAAAGGTGGAAGGCAAGGAACTGCGCCTGATGCAGCAGTTCTTCTTTGTTTCGGCGACGGTTCAGCGCGTCATTGCCCGTTATGTGGGTATGCACGGCGCGCAGAACCTGGGCCGCCTTACCGAGAAGGTGCAGTTCCAGCTGAACGACACGCATCCCACGGTAGCTGTGGCGGAGCTTATGCGCGTTTTGGTAGACGTCCACGGAATGGATTGGGACGAAGCATGGGACGTTACGAGAGGCGTATGTTCGTTCACGAACCACACCATCATGTCCGAGGCGCTGGAAAAATGGCCCGTGGAGCTGTTCTCCCGCATTATACCCCGTATATACATGATCGTAGAGGAGATCAACCGCCGTTTTTGCAAAAACCTTGTTGACCGCTTCGGTAATAACGCCGAAATCGTGCGGCGCATGGCGATCATAGCGGACGGTTATGTTAAAATGGCGTATCTGGGTATTGTGGGCAGCCACTCTGTCAACGGCGTCGCCGAAATCCATACCGATATACTCAAAAAACGCGAGCTTAAAAACTTCTACGATATATACCCCGAACGCTTTAATAACAAAACAAACGGCATAACACAGCGCCGCTGGCTTGCCCAGTGCAACCCGCGCCTTGCGAGGCTTGTAACGGAGAGCGTCGGCGAGGGTTGGATAACGGATTTGACGCAGCTTAAACAGCTGGAGAAACACGCCGACGACGCGGGCTTCCTGGAGGAACTGGGGCGTATAAAGCGCGCGAATAAGGATGATATGGCCGAATATATAAGGAAGACTACAGGCCTCTTGGTAGACCCGGAATCTATCTTCGACGTGCAGGTGAAACGCCTGCACGAATATAAAAGGCAGTTATTAAACATACTGCATGTGCTGGGCTTGTATAACAGGCTTAAGAACGAGCCGTGGCTTGACTGCGTCCCGAGAACCTTTATCTTCGCGGCGAAGGCGGCGGCAAGCTATAAACGGGCGAAACTTATAATAAAACTGATTAACAACGTGGCTAACCTGGTGAATAACGACCCTAGCATCGGCGGAAAGCTCAAGGTGCTGTTCATGGAAAACTACCGGGTAAGCCTTGCCGAGCGCCTGATACCCTCAGCGGATGTCAGCGAGCAGATTTCCACGGCCGGTAAAGAAGCCTCGGGGACGGGGAACATGAAGTTTATGCTTAACGGAGCGCTGACGATAGGGACGCTTGACGGGGCAAATGTAGAGATTCTTAAAGAAGTAGGCGAGGACAATATATTCATATTCGGGATGAAGGACGAGGAGGTTCAGGAACTGGCCGAAAGCGGAGCTTATGACCCCTGGGATATCTGTAATATGAACCATGATGTCCGCGTCGTTATGACGATGCTTGTGAACGGCCAACTATCGGACGATCACAACCTGTTCAGGGAACTATACAATTCGCTCTTGAACCGCGAAGGCGGCAACAGGCCCGACGAGTATTTCGTGCTGAAGGACTTTGAGGCATACGCTCTGGCCCACGAGGACGTTGAGCGGAAGTTCAAGGATAAACGGAGCTGGAACCGTTCCGCGCTATTCAACATCGCCAACGCCGGCAAGTTCTCCAGCGACCGCACGATTGAGGACTACTCGAGGGAAATCTGGAACCTGAAAAAGGTTAATATTGATGCGAATTGACACCCGAAAGCTGCCGGGTTCAGCCCGGCCCGCGCTCTGCCGGCTTCTGCTGGAGCGGCCGTTCAACTACGAGGCCGTCTATTCGGACGAATCGGCGGAATATGTGGATAACAGCCCCCCCGAGAGGGGGGAGGCCGTAACGGTCAAACTAAGACTGCTGAAGGGTCAAAACGCCATAGTTAAGCTCATCGCCGACGGCAGGGCCGTTCCAATGCAAAAGACAGAGACCGCGGGCTATTTTGATTATTATACCGCGTCGCTGGAGGTTTATAATACCGTAAGATACTATTTCAGCGTCGAATTCAACGGGAACGTAGTTTACTACGACAAGGCGGGGCTTCAAGAAGAAGCCCCCGCCGTCGGCGGGTTCAGCATCATTCCGGGTTTCGCCGTCCCGGACTGGGCCAAAGGCGCGGTTATGTATCAGATATTCGTTGACCGCTTCCGCAACGGCGACGCTTCAAACGACCCTGTAAACAACGAGTATGCCTACTTAGGCCGGGGCACGAAGCATATGGATTGGAACGATCCGGTGCAGAACGACGATGTCTGCTGTTTCTACGGCGGCGACCTTGCGGGGATAATAGAGAAACTGCCATATTTAAAGGACTTAGGGGTTGAGGCGCTGTACCTTAACCCTGTCTTTGTCTCCCCTTCGTCGCATAAATAC
>JAISVU010000033.1 GCA_031271375.1 Clostridiales bacterium
ATGAAGCCTCTCCAACATATACCTCATTATGGATATTATACCACGCAAGACCAATATTGCAACACCAGGCTGGTTCTCAGTGCCGCTCATAATTATAACCAAAACATCCGATATTAGAAACTTGAATTACTAAATGTCGGGGCTCTGGTACAACTTTCTGTACAATTCTGAAAGTCAAAATTTCAAAAGGGGATAGCCTGCGGGGTTCTCCGTGTCCATCGCCCAAACGGTTTCAAAATCAAACCCGGAAAAACTCTCACTGTGACGCATTTCCACCTCGTTGAGCGCGATGGCCTCAATTTGCTTGCTGTCCTCCACAGGGTTCGAATAAGGCGTTAAAACTCCGTCGTCATCCTGTTCTCCGCAGACGCCAACAGGGCCGTAACTACCCGATGCGGCGCTGTAATAGCATTGCCGTATGGTATGCCGTCCGGTATATCGGTCATCCTCATAGTCATAAAGCCCGACAAGGCTGCCCAGCATCTGCCCCTCGTCCGGCGATGCTGCGATGCCCGAAATGGATACAACGGCATAGGAGCGCAGGATTGAGGTGTGATATAGGTTCCCGGCGAGGCCTCCCGCCATCGGTTCTCCCTTTGCTGTTTCGGCTTGATTTGCTGTTTCAATAGAGCCGACTGCAAAACAATCCCGCAACGCTTCGCCTGATCTCAGACTAAGATTGCCCACCAACCCGCCGATTGTACAGACTCCGCCTTTTTCTTCACGTATTATACGGATTTGCGCGGAGCATCTGGCAATATCCCAGCCGTGAAAAACTCCGGCCAAACCGCCCACTTCTCCATACGCATTGTCACCCATCCCGAAACTGCGAATAGTAGTGGAGCTCTTACAGTCAAATATGCCGCCGCCGCCATACTCTGTTAGCCCCAACAACCCTCCGGCAATTTCCTCAACATCCATCTCTTCAACGATTGCCTCGCAACGTGAGATTTCGGAGTCGTCCGCCATGCCAAGCAAGCCGCCGGTCACGCCGGTGTTCGTAAGCCGCTGTGCGCGCACAGAGCAGTTTTCGATGCGGCAACCCGAAGCGTTTCCCGCCAGGAAACCGACGCAGGCCGCATAGTCGTAGTTATCCTCAAATTCGGGGGCCTCTATGCGAATGTTTTTGAGGGAAGCATTTTCTGCCCGACCAAACAGCCCTATAGCCGCATAATCAAACGGATATGGAGACTGTTCTTCGGATTCTTGCATCTGCGGAGCACATAGCCTCAATCCATAAATGGCATAGCCGCCGCCATCGTAGTTTCCCGCGAAGCGATATTCCTGATTGCCGATCGGTTCCCAAAAACCGCCGTCAGCGTTCGGATGTGCCTGTGATAAATCTATATCCGCTATCTGTATATAATGAATGTCATACCCGTAGTATCCTGACGTCACATCGCGGACTGCCGCTAATTCCGCCGCGTTTGAAACAAGAAAAGGGTCTTCCTCCGTTCCGCTTCCTCCAGAAAAAGACGACGCATACCTTTCCAAATGAGCTGCCCGGTTTTTCTGCCACTCCCTTGTATCCCTCTCCTTAAGCTGTTCTTCTGTGTACACAATTCTTTCAACCGTATCCCCCAATCTCAAAACCATAGGCCAGTTTGTTGCAATCAGCGCTACGGCAATCACTGCCGCCCAGACACCAATCCTGCCTTCTCTTTGCTGTTTCTTAGGCTGTTCTTCGGGTGCGGATTTGTCCATACTTTTGCTGTGCCAAAAAGAATAAACCGCGCAAACAATCAAAATAACAATCAGCGACGGAATGACAAGAAAAAGAAGCGTTAAAAACCCCCAGCCTTGAAAACCACCCGTCGCGGCCGCCATAACGACAGTCGCACCCAGCCAGGCAATCAGATTGACAGCCACCACTGTTTCTGGCCGCTCTCGTCTGACAATGGAGACGATTAGCGTTCCAAGCATGATGAAAATTACGGACATAATCCAGTTTCCTTTCCTGCGTAGGTCGCCAAACAGCAAGTCGCCTTGCTGCCTTGCGAGATTACTCAGCCCCGCCGCTTACTCCCGATAATATACTTTATCCTCTCCAAACAGAACCGCGTATCCGTTGCCGTCAAGTTCCATGCTTATAGGCTGAACACTGTACATATGAAAAGGAAACGTCTCCAAGCCTGTTTCCACCGTGCGCAGAATCTCGCCGCTGCCGCTGATAACATAGAGGGTGATTGGAGAGATTACCTGATCCATGGAGCCGGGGTTATAATCGATTGTTGTGGCCACCACAAAGCAATCTTCATCGCTGTCGTAGCAGGATGCGTTTGAGATCGTATTCTCAGGAAGGCTGAGATACGCGATTGTTTCGTTTGTCTCGGCGTTGATGATTCTCCTCTGATCCTCAATGAACAGGGTGTAGCCTTTCCCGAACAGGCTGCGGTCGTAGCCGTATCCCTCATAAAGGAATGTGACGCTTTCGTCGAGCGTGTCCAGCAGCACGGTGTCGTGCCAGTTGCCGTCGCCCGCGCCGCCATACGCCGTCTTATGGACTTCGAACCTGCCGTCCTCGCTTGTTGTCACATGGTCATGCACGGCCGTATCCAACGAATATTGCCGCTCGTAGGTATGCGTGCCCGTATCAAAATTCATGTGGCAATACACGGTGCCGTTTGTTACGATAAGAATCCTCTCGGGTTCTTCCTCAGCCCAGTAAACATTCTCAGGCGTCTGAGCTATAACGCCCCGCGCGCTAAAGCTTGTGGATGTAAATTCCGGCGTGACTGGCTTTCCGTATGCCTCATCGTTCTCGTCGTAAAGCGTATAGACCCAAGGACTGGATGAATCTTCTTGCGTTGCGCCCAGAATCCAGCCGCCGGGCAGTTCTGCGGTGTTCTCGCCTTTATACCTGCTGATTTCGCCGGTTTGGCTGGAAACTTGGTAAGGGCCGCCGCTTGTGTGGTATACTACCCTTTCAGAGTCAAAAAGTTTTATGCCCGTATCGTCTTCTCCGTTGGGCGGCAGGAAATCATCGCGAAAGCGCAGCTTACACACCAGTTCCCCATCCCATGTCTGCGCTTGAAACCAGTGGACGGTTTCCCCCTCATCCTCCACGGCGTAGGTAACGCCGTAAAGTTTTTCAAAAAAACCGTCGTCCATCGCCAGTATTTGGTATTCTTCCGGCATTTCGTAAGCGATAGGGGCAAGGGACAAGCTTTGCATGTCAAACAGCACGGCGGCATCCTTATCAAACCAATAGCACTGTTCAAAAACGCTTTCTATGTTGTATGTTGGAGCATTACTATCAAACCAGTTGAAGTCGTCGAAAAGCTTGACGGTGTAAGACCCGTTACTATCCTTGGATATCACGGGACGGAACATATTTAAATTAATATTGTAATTAACATCGGGAGACGGAACTTTGATTTCCGAAACATCCATATAAATATCATGTTCGCCGAACCTCGTGTGGCGAATTACCGCGTTTTCAAAAGGCGCGGGTTCTTCCTGTGTCGGCTCTGCCACGGGCGGCGGCTCTTCCACAAGCGGAGGGGCAATCAGCGGCGGCGCTATGGAAACGGCGGGCGTCGCTGGGGTTTCGGGCGCGGGAGCGTTCCCGCCGCCGCAAGCTGTCAGCGCCGCGATAAAAACAAGAAACAGACACAGCTTTTTCAACGCATACCCCACCTTTTTAATTGCATATCAGACATATTATACTATTAAAAGCAAAGAATGGCAAAGATTTTTGGCCTTCGCCTTCGCCAACCTTGCCTCAATGGTAAAAACATGCTATGCTGATAAAGCTGGATGGTTTGCCGATATGAAAGGGGAATGACGAATGCGCCGATATATCTATGTCTTGGTTGTTCTGTTTGCGTTGGCAGGGTGCTTAAATGCAAGCCAGCCGGATAATGGGTTGCCGGAGCCGTTGGCAACGGCGCCCGCCGTAAGCGAAAGCGCAAGCCCTGAAGCGGTCGAAGCGTCAACCAGCGAAGCCGCCCCTTTAAACTTGACGCCTTCACCTTATTACCAAAAACCTGCTTCTCTTACAAGAAAAGTTCCTCGCCCTAGCGACGAAGAGCTATTAGACCCTGCGTTCTGGCTTGACCCTAAAAATTTTTTGCCTATTTACTCCATTGTTAAATATAATTATGACTCTGAAGAGGACTTTGTTTATAAAGTATGGGGGATGAATAACTTTGTTTATCACTTCCTCAATTGCGAATCGTATGTTTTTGCGCGGGTTGAGGGATTGCCATATCCATCCGAGTATTATTTCATGCCGGAAGAAGAATACAACTTTTGGGCTGCGCGTCTCTTCGGCAGCGGGAATGACGGATGGAAATCGTTTGAAGAAAATTTTACAGTAGACAAAAACACGCTTATTGAGGCTGCGGAGGTGAGCGAAGCTCAGGCCGCCCATTGGCCCGAGGGCCGTTATGTGGGCGTTGACTTTAGCGATGAATTGGAGGGCTATGACTTAGCATATGACCTATACGCCAGGCACATAAGGCGCGTGGAAAGCATTCATCTGCGCGAGGATTCGGGCGTGGACGTCACGCTGCATTATAACCCTGAAGGGGATATTTACTTCACTTCCCATTATATAGACGTATCTTTCCGTTGGGACGAGGAGCTTGGCTTCATCGTGGAGAGCATGGAAAGGCGCGAAAGCGAGGCATCTATTGTGGCCGTAAACGGGAATTATACGATAATTGATTCCGAAAGCGAGGTATTATCGAAACCAACCCCCGATTTGCATGACGAAGCCGGAATTCCTTTTGAGCTCACGGAAGGCGAGAGAATTCGAAACCAATATACGACCGACCGCCGAATATTGGTTATCACAAACCGAAAATGCTATGCGTTCGATTCCTCTGACGGTAAGCTGGCCGATTCCAAGCGCCTGCCGGATTTTTTGGTATCTGAGGACGAAGAAGACAGCGTTTATGACGACTTTGTCGTTGACGACGATTTGACAGAAATATCGTACATCCTGAACAATGAGTATCCTGAGTATTACGATATTTACATTTGCCCGTTGGACGGTAGCCAAGAACCCAGAATACTGCTTGAACTGGACCCGGACAAGGATGAAATCGATCAGGAATATTATCATGTTGCCAGATTCCTTGACCATGACAGGCTGCTTATGTATGTTGGCGGCTGGGAATGGGTTTGGCGCTATGAGGTCATGGATAA
>JAISVU010000168.1 GCA_031271375.1 Clostridiales bacterium
ATGCCAAATAGATCCAACAGCTCTTCGTCCCACTCCAGCGTATGAATGTTATAAAGCATCGTCCTGGAGGCGTTGGTGCGGTCCGTTACATGGAGCCTGCCCTTCGTAAGGTTCCAAATCAGCCAGGTGTCAACCGTGCCGAAGAGGAGGCGGTTGTCCCGGGCCAGTTCTTTGACGCCGGGCACATTGTCAAAGGCCCACCGTATCTTCGTCGCCGAGAAATATGCGTCTATGACAAGGCCCGTTTTATCCCGTATGAAACCCTCAAGGCCCCGCTTCTTCAGCTCAAGGCAGGCGTCGGCGGTGCGCCGGCACTGCCACACTATCGCGTTGCATACCGGCTGCCCGGTATCCTTATTCCATAAAACCACGGTCTCCCGCTGGTTCGCTATCCCTATAGCGGCGATATCTCCCGCTTGGAGGCTTCCTTTTGCCAGGGCTTCCGCCGCCGCCCCCGCTTGAGTCCCCCATATTTCCATTGGGTTATGCTCAACCCAGCCGGGCTTTGGGTATATTTGCGTAAACTCGCGTTGGGCTATGCTCCTAACCCCGCCGCGTTTATCGAAAATAACGCAGCGGGAGCTTGTGGTTCCCTGATCCAGCGCCATGATGTATTTCTCGGACATTTATTTCACCTTTTGTGTGTTCAATAATTTTGTGGTAGAATAATTATATAATGTTTTAGACTGGAGGGCAATAGAATTTGTTTACGGAGGAGTACCGCATAGGATACAGGGGCCTAAACGCGGCCTTAGAAGCCGGCGCACCGCTTATCATCGAGCTGATGCAGGAGACAAGCACCAGGCACACGGACAGCACCGTGTTTCCGATGAGTTATTACGCGGAGAACAAGCTGGGATTTATCATTACAAATTCCGCGCTATCCATAAACCGCGCCCCCAAGCTGGGGGAAACCGTCACGGTGGAGACCGCGCCGTGCTCGTTCAAAGGTATGATCGCTCAACGTTTCTACCGCATGTCCGACGCCGAGGGGCACATTATCGCGGAATCGTATACCCATTGGGTTCTTATCGACCTGTCAAACCGCAAGCCCATCCGCATTCCCGCCGAACTGGCTCGGAGCTACGGCGCCGTCCATATTTGCGATGGATATAAAGACACGGTAATACCCGAACCGGGCGAAGGCCCCGTTATCAATACGGAGCGTTTTCGCGCCTCGCGGAGAGACGCCGATTCCAATATGCATGTAAATAACATCGCGTACATCGCCTGGGCCGAGGACTATGTCCCGGAGGAGGTTTTCGGCAAGAAGCGCGTAAAGATAATCAAAGCCCGTTACCGCAAGGAATGCCTGGCCGGGGAGGCGGTCGACGCGCAAACCCGCCTCGAGGGCGACTCCGCATATCTAAGCAGATTTACCGGCGGCGACGGCGCGGTTATGGCCGAGGTTTACAGTTTGTGGATATAGTTATATTATTTATTTAATTATTACATTTGTGTTGCCATATCGACAAATCCGGTATTTAATGTTATAATTTGATAAGGCATAAAAATATAATACCCTGGGGAGATGGTCTGATTGCGTAGGTTATTCGTATCGGTTTTTGTCGTTTCGGTTATATTGGTTTGCGCCTCGCTGTTCACCGGCTGTTTTTCCGAAATACAGAATGAGGGGCGGTTTACCGGCTTGCCCGTCGGCGGGGAAGAAAAAAACAAACCGCCCGCGCTTACGGCCCAAACCCGGCACGCCGTGTTCCCCGTTCAATATATGTCTTATGATTTCGGCGGTGAGCGGGTTACGGCTGGAATGAGCGTTATACTCCCCGGCAAAAACCCCCGGGAATATCTGCATTTCGTCTACGCGGGCGAAACCGTTTACCTCGGGCTTGAAGACGATTTGGAAAACCCCGGCAGGCAGGTCAAATCGGCATACATAACCGACCAGCTGTTTACCGATAAAGGCGAACCCGTATTTGACGAGCCCCTGAACAATATCCCCGTTGAGTTTATAAATAATAAAGCGCGTTTCACGGTTCCCGATATCTCCCCGTTGATTCAACAAACCTCCGGCGACGGGAACACGCTGCCCGAAATAAGGGCCTTTGAGCTGCATGTGGACTGGGGCGATGGAAACTGCGTTTATTTCTTCTCTTTCAGGAGCGGGCCGGTTCCGCAGCAGGAGGAAGAGCCCGAAGAGGAACCGGAAATTATCCGTCCCGGCAACTCCCTTGAGCCCAGTACGACGGCGGGTATGAGCGTATATCAATACGCCGAGGCGTTCAATTTCCCGGGCGACGAAAACGCCCAGCTCATATTGTATACAAGCGCCCTGCCTGGCCCGGACGGAGCCTTCATGTTCGACGACGGTCAGGACTGGGCATTGGTTCTGCGCGCGGAGCAGGGTAGCTTTAATTTGCTTCCCCGGCAGTTTATACAGCTGGGTCAGGTAGCGGTGACAATCTTCACCGATGAGAATACGGCGGGCGAATTCCATGTTTTGGTAACGGTTCGTACAGGAGCCGATATAGAGATCGTGGATTTTGCCTACGATGAAGAACAGGGCGTCTTTATAAAAACCCTTATTTATGATATGCAGAATATCAACGCAATCGAGATGAGCCGATAGGAGAGTGTATTAACACATATGAATATGTTAAACGCGGCAGAATTAACGCGCAGCTATTCGGACATAAGCGTTAAAAAAACGGAGAAAAGCGCAGCCGTTTTACTGTTATCGGGGGCTGGGGCCGGAGCCTTTGTCGCCCTCACCGGCTGCGCGATGAATACCCTCGCGCACGGGACGCCGGATACGGCGGGGATAAAACTGATAACCGGCGCGTTTTTCCCGTTCGCCCTCATCATGGTTATCCTTCTGGGCTTAGAACTGTTCACCAGCAACTGCCTCATCAGCGTAGCTGTTCTGGACAAGCGGGCGAGCGTCGGTAAAATGATACGCAATCTAGCCCTGGTTTACTGCGGCAACTTCGCCGGTTCCTTCCTTGTGGCGGCGGGCTGCTTCGCTTCGGGGCAGTTTGACTACAGCGCGGGGCTGTTGAGCGCCTATACAATAAAAGCCGCCGCCGCAAAATGCGACATGGATTTCCTCGCCGCCGTGGGGCTTGGCGTCTTCTGCAACATACTCGTATGCGCCGCGGCCCTGTGCGCGAACACCGCGAAAGATACGGCCGGCCGGGTTCTTGGGGCTTACGGGCCTGTGGCGGTCTTTGTCTTCGCCGGGTTTGAGCACAGCATAGCGAACATGTACTACATACCCGCAGGGCTCCTTGCCAAGACCAACCCCGTTTACGCGAACGCAGCCCTGGCGATGGGCGTTGACATCGCCCCGCTTACAGTCGGCAACTTCCTGCTTAAAAATCTGCTGCCGGTGACGCTGGGGAATATAATCGGCGGCGTGCTTGTGGGCTTTATTATGTGGAGGCTTAACGCGAAGCATGAGTAAAAACACATTTCCTGATAAGTATATCGTTACGGTAATAATCTGCTTTATTACGCTGTTGGCGGGGATTTTGGAGTGGATTTCTTTTCGGCTTATATTCCCGCGGAACAGATAAGC
>JAISVU010000222.1 GCA_031271375.1 Clostridiales bacterium
GTAATAGGTAATAGGCGAGTTGCCTTTTAAAGTAACTTTAAAACCTATAACCTGTTCCCTCTTACCTATTACCTGCTATTTATAGCCACCTTAGCCCCTTCGTGGACAATGTCCCCGCCGACAGTTGTCAGAATGCCCTTAACGATGTCGTCATTGCGGTCCAGGACGATCTTCCCGTCTTTTGTTAAGTAATTCAACAGATTGTATATGTTCTGGGCAAACATCCAGGTGGAGCTGGTGGGGAGCATCCCCGGAATGTTCTTAACGCCGCATATCGTAACGCCGTGTACGACCTCGGTCGTCCCCGGCGGGGTGACGGCGCAGTTGCCGCCCTGGTCTATGGAGATGTCGATGATGACCGATCCGGGTTTCATGGACTTTACCATGTCCTCGGTAACGAGTATCGGGGCTTCCATGTTGGGAACCAGCGCCGAGAGGAAGAGGATATCGCTCTTTGCCACGGTCTCCTTTATGGCTTCCCGTTCCTTTTCCAGCCATTCGGGGGTCAGCATACGGGCATAACCGCCCTGCCCCACCGACTGATCCGCCGGGACGCCCAGGTCGACGACCTTAGCCCCCAGCGACATTGCCTGTTCCGCCGCGTCGGGCCGGATATCGGCGGCGTATGTAACGGCGCCGAGACGCTTAACCGTTGCCAGGGCTTGCAGGCCACCCACACCAACGCCGATAATAAAGGCGTTTATCGGTTTTATCGCGCCGACGGCGCTGCCTATCATGGGAATGAACTTGGCAAGGTGGTTCGCCGCCAGGAGAATCCCCTTATATCCGGCGCATGTGGACATTGAGGTCAGCGCGTCCATGTTCTGCGCGCGGGTTATGCGCGGCACCCCGTCCAGCGTAAGCCCGGTGATCCCTTTAGCTGCCATGTCCTTAACCATCTGATGGTTAGCCGGGGCAGCGGGGTGGATGAATGTAATAAGGTACTGCCCGCCGCGCATCATATCGATTTCATGCAGGTTCAGTTCCTTGTTGAACTGGGGTTCCTTAACCTTCAGGATAACCTCGGCGCGTTTAAAAACCTCGGCGGCGTCCGCGACGATCTCCGCCCCGGCCTTTACATACTCCTCATCCTGATAAAAAGCCCCTTCTCCAGCGCCTTTTTGCACCAGCACCTGCGCGCCGCTTCCCGTCATCTTGGCGACAGTTTCCGGTATCGCGGAAACCCGGCGCTCTCCCGGCATAATCTCTTTGGGAACTCCGATGATCATTAAATAAACTCCCTTCATAATGTTATGAAAAGCCCCGCCAGACCGCGCGTAAGGCCTGGCTCTATTGTAACACATATTTGATTCCGGTGTCAAAACCTTCCGCGAGCCGTAAAAGAGTGGTATAATAGAAGCAACCAAAACAAGCAGGTGAGAACATGGGATTTTGAAGAAACGAAAGCAGCCATATGATGGCTTTGTAATTTTTAACAGCCAGTTTAGACGGGGGAATCATTAATGGGGTTTTTAACTGATTTTGCGCGAATATGGCTTACAAGGTCTTTGAAGCCGTTTCGCTTCACAAACGTATATGACGACTTTTTGCCCTACCAAGATACTGAGAAATTAGGCTTGTATGTCCATATACCTTTCTGCGAGTCCATTTGCGGCTTCTGCCCATACTGCAAAACTCTGTATAACAAGGACGCGGCAGACCGCTACATAGACGCGCTTTTGCAGGAAATCGACATAGTGGGGAGCATGAATCAAGGTAAAAAAGACGTTACCAGCCTGTATTTCGGCGGCGGAAGCCCGGCCCTTGTTGCCGATAATATCCAGCGTATTATTTCCCGCTTGCGGAAATATTTCATCATCGAAGAAGGCATAGGCTTGGAGCTGCATCCGCAAGACGTCACCGAGAAAACGTTGTCGGTACTAAAACAGGCGGGCGTAACAAAAATCAGTATCGGCATTCAATCCTTCCAGCGCGAATCCCTTGATGTCTTAGGCCGTAAAAACGTTGACTTTGAAGGTATGTTTCGGGCGCTCTCCGCTGCGGCGTTTGAAACCGTGTCAATGGATTTTATATTTGCGCTGCCCGGCCAAACGATTGACATTTTAAAGGCTGATATAGAAATGGCGTTTAACAACGGCGCGAATCATATCGCCGTCTATCCGTTTATTGATTTTACCTTCACAAAACGCCGTTTTCCAAAGATGCCGGAGGGACAAAAGAAGTCTCTCCTATATCAGTTAGTAAAGTATTGCGAGGAACAGGGCTATATCCGCGATTCGATTTGGACGTTCTCAAAGGATGGAATCTCTAAATATTCCTCTATGACACGCGAGAATTTCCTGGGTTTCGGATGTTCCGCTACTACGCTTCTCAAGGATCAGTTCAAGACTAACACGTTTGATGTACAGCGATATATCGAACGTATAGAAAAGCGGAAACTTCCGACGGCTTTGACTTTGAAATTCACCGTTCGCCAACGGATGGTTTATTATTTGTTCTGGACGGCATATACAATGCGCGTCAACAGCGGCGGCTTCAATAGTTTTTTTGATTTGAGCCTTGAGAACTGCTATGGATTGGAATTATGGGCAGCGCGTTTATTTGGTTGGATTCGGAAACAGGACGACGATTACATTATGACCATGCGTGGCTCCTATTACTATCATTACTTTGAACACTTTTATACTCTGTCCTATATAGATCGAATGTGGCGCTTAATGCGGAATGAAGCGTTTCCGAAAAGCCTAACGATCCGCTGATTACAAGTTCGGAAGGCGTAGGAATTATCAATAACTTACTGATTTTTCTTTACCGAAGAGACGTTGGCTTTTGTTATACTAAGTCCCGATGACTTCATCTTGAAATTCCGAGGGTAATTATGCCTCGTCGCTGTACCCTTCTTTATCTGTTCTCTTCTCTTATCATCCCCTCCAGCTCGGCTTCATTGAGCGTTTCTTTAAGCAGCAGCGCGTTGGCGACGCGCTTTAACGCCGCTTCATTGGCCCTGAGCAAACCGCGAGCCTCATTATACAGACGCTCCAGGATTCCGGCGTGTTCGCGGTTTATATCGGCCTCGGCGATCGGCGCGAGGCCCGCCTCGCTCATTCCGTATTTGGATACGATGTCACGGGCAAGGGCCGACGCCTGTGCCAGGTCGTTTGCCGCGCCGGTGGTAACGTTTTCCGCGCCGGAGTTGATCTCTTCGGCGGCGCGTCCTGCAAGGCTCACAACAACTTGGGCCTCCAGCTCGTTCTTAGTGAAATACAGTTTATCAGGCGGGATGTTAAGGCAAAAACCACCCGCGCCCTTAGTGCTGGGTATTATCGTGATCTTCGCTACGGTATTCTCCGGGCACATGAGCTTCGCCGCAAGGGCGTGGCCCGCTTCATGCCACGCCGTCGTCCGGCGTTCGCGCTCCATAATGCCGGAACGGTCCTTTTTAGCCTTGCCAGCGATAATGCTGTAATAGGCTTCGTCCACGTCCTGGTGGGATATGCTTTCCGCGCCTTTTCTCGCGGCGGTTATCGCGGCCTCGTTTAATAGATTCTCCAGCATCGCGCCGCTGAAATAAACGGTCTGACGGGCCAACCGGCCAATGTCAACGCTGTCTGACATCGGCTTGTTTTTACAGTGCAGCCTAAGGATTCGTTCCCTTCCGTTTAAGTCGGGCAGGCCGATCTCAACGCTCCTGTCGAAGCGCCCCGGCCTCAGCAGGGCTTCGTCCAATGTGTCCAGCCTGTTCGTCGCCGCGATAACCACAACGCCGTCGTTGGGCTCAAACCCGGACATCTCGGTCAGCAAGGCGTTAAGGGTTTGGTCGCGCTCGTCGCTGCCGCCGGACGGCGACGCGGCCCGCTTCTTTGCCAGCGCGTCGATCTCGTCGATAAAGATAACGGCTCCCCCGGCTTCCCTTGCCTTCTTAAAGAGCGCGCGTACCCTCGAGGCGCCGATGCCCACATACATCTGCACGAAATCAGAGCCGCTTACGGCGTAAAACGCCGCGCCGGCCTCCCCGGCAATGGCCTTTGCCATCAAGGTTTTACCCGTTCCTGGCGGGCCGTAGAAGATGACCCCTCTGGGCATACGCGCCCCATACCTTGTGGATTTCTCCGGATTCTTAATAAAGTCCACTATGTCCGAAACGCTGTCCTTCGCTTCCTCGTTGCCCGCCACATCGTCAAAGCCCACGCGCTCCTTCCGCTCGGGGGCCGCGTCTTTAACGTCCATCGCCATAACCGCGCCGCCGCTCTGCCTGTGCATAAGCCGCGCCGCGAATAATATGGCCGCGCCGAAGCAGACAAGGCTTACTACGGTAGAGAGCAGGGGCTCCGCGGCAGCCGATGATTCCTCCGTGACGCTTACGCCAAGCAGCAGCAGATCTTCCTTAAGCTCGGCCTTGCGCGGGTTGTCCGTTTCATACGCAGTGCCGCCGGGGCCGGTAAAGCCTATTCTCGCGCCGTTACTGAGCGAGACTTCGGCGACGCCGCCGCTTTCGGCCATGTTAAGGAACTCGCCGTAGGGTATGTATGCCGGTTCTTCGCCAGGTTTCATAAATTCCACGGCCATAAGCCCCGCTATGGCAAGGAACGCGGTTACGACCGAGACGATATAACTTTTCTTCTTTTTATTCATAGCTGATCACCTATAGTCAGTATAACATCGCAAAAATTCTTTTTCATTAGTGAATAGATGGTATT
>JAISVU010000249.1 GCA_031271375.1 Clostridiales bacterium
TACAGCGAGGAAGGCGATATCGACGCCAGGGTCGACGAAGCCAAATACAACGGTTCGTTCAAGGAAGTGACCGCCGGCGTGAACGGAATGGTTACGGATATGAATACTGTTATACTGGAATATATCGATGTGATGGTTTCGCTGGGCAACGGCGATTTTAACGCCAAGATAAGGCAGCTCCCGGGCAAGATGGTTGTAATGAACGAATCCAGCGAGAAACTCAGCGGCATATTCAAAGGCATAAGCAAAGACATCGCCGATATCGCTAACCAAGCGGCGCAGGGCAAACTGGACGACAGGATGAACACGGCAGCCTATAATGGCGACTGGGCCGTTCTGGCCTCCGAAATGAACAGCTTCGTCGACGCCGTCGCCGCCCCGACCCACGAGATATCAAACGTTATGCAGTTTGTGGCCCAGGGCAACTTCGACAATAAGGTTGCCGGAAACTATAAAGGCGACTTCCTTGTCCTGAAGGATTCCGTGAACAACACCGTTTCAAACGTCGCTTCATACATAAATGAGATATCCAACGTGCTGACGGAGCTGTCCAAAAACGATTTGAACCAGGAAATCAAGCGCGAGTATGTCGGCAGCTTCCAAAACATCAAAGACGCCTTAAACAACATTATCGGCACGCTGAACAGGGTTATGGGCGAAATGAACTCCGCGTCGGAGCAGGTCGCGGCCGGGGCGAAGCAGATTTCAGACAGCAGCATGACATTGGCTCAGGGCGCGACGGAGCAAGCCTCCTCCGTTCAAGAGCTGACGGCTACCGTCCTTTCGGTAAACGAAAAGACCCAGCATAACGCGGACGACGCGGTTAAAGCCGCGCAGCTCTCAGAGGAGTTAAGCGATTACGCCCAGCAAGGCAACAATCAGATGAAGGAAATGCTTAAATCCATGCAGGCCATAAGCGAAGCGTCTAACAGCATATCCAAGATTATTGAGATAATTAAGGACATAGCGTTCCAGACGAACCTGCTGGCCCTTAACGCCTCCATCGAAGCCGCCCACGCGGGCATCCACGGGGCGGGGTTCTCGGTGGTGGCCGAGGAAGTCAGGAGCCTGGCCGTTAAGAGCCAGGAAGCGGCGGCAAATACGACGGAGCTTATTGAAACCAGTATCCGCAGGGTGACTGAGGGCACCGAGATCGCGGTCAAGACAGACCAGGCCCTTGACAGAATCGTCAGCGGCGTCCACGAAGTCTCCGACATCATCAACGGCATATCCGGAGCTTCAAACGAACAGGCGATAGCAATATCCCAGATAAACGACGGCGTTAATCAGATCGCCCAGGTTGTGCAGGACAACTCCGCCACGTCGGAGGAAAGCGCCGCCGCCGCCGAAGAGCTTGCGAGCCAGTCGGATGTTATGCGCAACATGGTAAGCGTGTTTAAGATTAAACCAGCGGCAAAGTACTAAAAATACTCAATTATTATAATACGGTTGAAGCGCCTGTTATATGTGTATCTATTAGGTATATGCGGCAGGCGCTTTATGCTGACAATATGAGGTTTATATGACAAAGTCACTTTTAAAAAGGATAAAGGGCAATCCGTCGCTTGTTACGGAGATTGCATTTACCGCGTTTATTTTTGCTTTAATGGCAGTGTTATGTTACTTATTCTTGAGCCGCACGGTACGCAGCGGGTTAATACGCAATTCTAATACTGTTTTAGGGGTTATGGAAGACCGGATTACGGACAACCTCGACGAGTATAAGAGCGTTGTGGAGGGTTTCGCCGAAAAAGCGCGCGACATAATGCTTCAAGACGGCGGCGAAGCCCTTGAGGAATACATCGGAAATATAAACGGCGCCTTTTTGAGCGGCAGAATGGCGCTGACTTATAAGGAGTTTATATTCTGCGCGGAAACGAGGGGCAGGACGGCTATTTACCGGAGCGGTAGTTCCGGCCAGTTCTGGGATTACGACCCAAGACTTCAAAGCTGGTATTATAATGTGCCTGCCGCAGACGGGGCCGTGATAGAAACAGCCCCGTACATAAGCAATAACGGGGAAACGATATGTACATTTGCAAAAGAAGTCACAGACGATAACGGGACAAGGATCGGCGTAGCCTGCGTTAACGTGAGCATAGACTCGTTAGGGCAGCGCGTTATTGAAACGGCGTTGAATCAAGGCGGTTACGGCATCTTGATAAGCCAGGACGGCTTAATGCTGTTCCATCCTAACGGTAATTTTAAGGGCCTGCTGATGTATGAACCGGTTATTCCGTTATCGGTGTACGCGGACAGAATCGCCGAGGGCGAAGAACTTTTAGCGGAACCTTTAACAGCCTATACCGGCGAGAAAGCGGTTGTATTTACCCATACGCTAAAAAACGGCTGGAGCCTTATGCTTGTCACGCCGGAAAAACAATATTACCAAAGCATATCAAACCTGGGCGGGATCCTTACGCTTCTGGCCATCGTCTTCGCGGCCATATTGATCTATATCCTGATCCGCCTTGATAAAGCCAGGGTAAAAGCCGACGAGGAAAGCAGGCAGAAAAGCATGTTCCTCGCGAACATGAGCCATGAAATACGGACGCCCATGAACGCCATAATCGGAATGACCGCCATTGGAAAGACGGCCGGTTCCGCCGAGAGGAAGGACTACTGCTTCGCAAAGATCGACGACGCCTCGCGCCATCTTCTCGGCGTAATAAACGACATTCTTGACATATCGAAAATCGAGGCAAACAAAATAGAGCTTTCCCCGACGCATTTCAGCTTTGAAAAGATGCTTCAGCAGGCGGTGAACGTAGTCAACTTCCGCGCGGACGAAAAGCGCCAGAAGCTCACCGTTAATATCGACAGGCAAATACCCGGCGTGCTGTACGCGGACGACCAGAGGCTGGTTCAAATTGTAACGAATATACTGAGCAATGCCATAAAGTTTACCCCAAATGAAGGAAGCATAGCCTTAAAAACCCGTTTTCTGGGCGAAGAGGACGGCGTTATCGGCATTCAAATCGAAGTGTCCGACAATGGCATAGGCATGAACGCCGAACAAATGAGCAATGTTTTCAACGCTTTTCAGCAAGCGGAATCCTCAACGACCCGTCAGTACGGCGGGACAGGACTCGGGCTTTCGATTTCAAAGAATATAGCGGAAATGATGGGCGGCGATATAAAAGTCAAGTCCGAGGTTTCAAAGGGAACCACCTTTACCATCACGGTAAAGGTGAAACGCGGCGACGACAGCATATACGGGCTTGGCCGGGCAGCCTTTAACTGGGACGACGTGCGTATCCTTACCGTTGACGACGACAGGGACATTCTTGTTTATTTTGACGAGATTATCAGCGGCATGGGGGCCAGCAGCGAAGTCGCGGAGGGGCCTGCGGAGGCTCTTAGGCTTATCGGGAATGCAGGGGATTACAACATATATTTCGTAGACTTTAAAATGCCCGGGATGAACGGGCTTGAGTTAGTGAAGGAAATAAAGTCCAGGGAAAAGAAACCGGGAGGCTCCATAATCATAATGATTTCTTCCGCCGATTTAAGCTCGGTTGAAGACGAGGCGAGGAACGCCGGGGTTAATAAATTCCTTCTTAAACCTATATTCCCCTCCTCAATCTATGACACCATTAACGAATACATCGGCGACGTCACAGAAAAACCGGAGGAGCCAGCCCCGGACATAACCGGCATATTCGCGGGGAAACGCATACTCTTCGCGGAAGACGTGGAAATAAACCGCGAGATAATCCTTTCGATCCTGGAAGATACCGGCGTCGATATAGAATGCGCCGAAAACGGCCTTATAGCGGTTCAGATGTTCGCGGACGCGCCGGATAAATACGACCTTATTTTTATGGACATTCAGATGCCGGTAATGGACGGATTTGAAGCCGCCCGCCAAATCAGGGCGAACAGCTCAGAAAAGGCCAAAACAATTCCTATTATCGCGATGACCGCCAACGTCTTTAAAGAAGATATCGAAGAATGCCTGGCCGCGGGGATGAACGAGCACATCGGCAAGCCGTTGGATATAGAACGCCTGTTAAGCCTTATGACTCAATACTTAAAATAATCCAAATCCTAAAAATATATGAGAAATATTGCCTTGACAACGGCTTGTTTTAGGCCTATAATGGTTGTGATAAATTATATTTATATAAATATAATGGAGGGCAATATGGGACTGTATGACATAACCGTCAAGGACGCTAAAGCCGCCGATGTCAGTTTATCCGAATACGCGGGAAAGGTTCTGCTGATTGTCAACACGGCGACCGCTTGCGGTTTTACGCCGCAGTACACGGGATTACAGGACTTGTATGACCGGTACCGCGGCAAAGGCTTTGAAATCCTGGACTTTCCCTGCAACCAGTTCGCAAATGAAGCGCCCGGAACGAACGAGGAAATCCATAGCTTTTGTACAGGGCGGTTCGGCGTCACCTTCCGGCAGTTTGATAAAATCGAGGTAAATGGGGAGAGGGAGAGCCCGCTTTATACTTGGCTGAAATCCCAAAAAGGCGGCGTGCTCGGCGCGAACATTAAATGGAATTTCACAAAGTTCCTTGTGAACCGGCGCGGAGAGGTTATTGCCCGTTTCGCGCCGACGACCGCGCCAAGCGCCATTGAAAAGCATATTGCCAAGCTGCTGGAAGAATAACGCGGAGGTTTGTTTTGGACGAATCGTTTAACCCCCTTAAACTTGAGAATCAGCTGTGCTTTCCGCTTTACGCGGCCGCTAGGGAAGTCGTGAGCAGGTATACGCCTTTGCTTGATGAAATCGGGCTTACCTATACGCAGTATATCGCGATGATGGTGATGTGGGAGAGCAAGACAATAACCGTTAAAGAATTGGGAGAAAGACTCTTCCTTGACTCGGGGACCCTGACGCCTTTACTGAAGCGGCTGGAGTCAAAGGGCCTTGTTAAGCGTGAGCGCAGCGCCGAGGATGAGCGCGTCGTAAATATCACGATCCTGGAAGAAGGCGAGAGGCTGCGGGAGAAGGCAATGGAAATCCCGCTTAAAATGGCGCGCTGCATTCCGTTTTCAATGGACGATGCGCAGACTCTTTACGGCTTGTTATACAAGATTCTAAAGGGATAGGGAGGGATAGCGTGAGGAAAATCATGGAAGCGGTGTTTTGCGCCGCCTATCTGATTGTCACAGGCGCATTCGCGGCCCTTATGATAAAGACCGCCAAAAGCGGCAGACAGCGTATGCTTTTCGGATCGCTGACGCTTGTGCTGGTCTGCGGCGACGCTTTTCATCTAATTCCTCGAATATACGGCGCGGTTACGGGTACGACGGACGAACTGTATGCCGCGCTGGGTTTCGGAACCCTCATTACTTCTGTTACGATGACGGTATTTTATGTAATGCTTTGGGAGTTTTGGCAAGGATGGACGGGTAAAAGGCGCTGGCTTATGTCAATCGCGATATATGCTCTAGCCGTCTGCCGCGTTGTTTTATGCCTGTTCCCGCAGAACGGCTGGTTTTCCGCCGCGCCTCCGCTATCTTGGGGTATCTATCGGAACATCCCCTTCGTTATCCTCGGCGGGATTGTGGCGTGGCGGCTGTTCAAAGGCCGCAGCGCCGACAAGCGCTTCAAATACGCATGGCTGGCCGTCGCGCTGTCGTTCCTGT
>JAISVU010000252.1 GCA_031271375.1 Clostridiales bacterium
GCTTTAACGCAGCAGTTCGGCGGCGAGGCGGAGATATTGGCGACGGTGGTCTGCGGCGACTCGTATTTTAACGAGAACGTGGACGAGGCGCTGGGGATCATACTGCCAATGATCGAACAGTATAAACCCGACGTTTTCGTGGCCGGGCCCGCTTTTAACGCGGGGCGCTACGGCATGGCCTGCGGCACGGTGTGCAAAGCCGTCAAGGATAAACTTAATATACCGGCAGTCACCGCCATGTTTGAGGAAAACCCCGGCGTCGACTCGTTCCGTAAGGATGTTTATATCCTGCAAACAGGGAACTCGGCCGCGACTATGCGCAAAGCCGCTCCGGCTCTTGCCGCCTTCGCGCTGAAGCTAGGCAGAGGCGAGGAACCGGGCTCTCCAAAGGACGAGGGTTATTTCCCCAGGGGTATCCGCAAGAATATCTTCGCAGACGAACGCGGATCAAAGCGGGCCGTGGACATGCTGGTAAAGAAAATAAAAGGCGAAGCCTTTGAAACCGAGTACGCGATGCCGGTCTTTGACCATGTGGCCCCGAACCCGGCGGTCAAGGACATGTCTAAGGCAACGGTGGCCCTTGTTACCAGCGGCGGTATAGTGCCCAAAGGAAACCCCGACCGTATTGAGTCCTCATCGGCTTCCAAGTTCGGCAAGTACGACCTTGAGGGACAGACGGATTTGACGGACAAGGATCACGAGACCGCTCACGGCGGATATGACCCCGTTTACGCTAACCAGGACGCCGACAGGGTTCTTCCGGTGGACGCTATGCGCGAGCTGGAAAAAGAGGGTGTTATCGGCAAACTTCACCGTTATTACTATGCCACGGTGGGCAACGGCACTTCGGTAGCCAACGCCAAAGCATACGCGGCGAAGATAGCGGCGGAGCTTAAGAACGACGGGGTGCAGGCCGTTATCCTCACCTCCACCTGAGGCACCTGTACTCGTTGCGGTGCAACGATGGTGAAGGAAATCGAGCGGGCGGGAATTCCGGTCGTTCATGTGTGTACGGTGGTGCCTATCTCGCTGACCGTCGGGGCCAACAGGATTGTCCCTGCGGTGGCTATCCCTTATCCGCTGGGCAATCCGCAGCTATCCGCCCAAGAGGAGAAGAAGCTGCGCAGAAGGCTTGTTGAAAAGGCTTTAAGGGCTTTGCAGACACCGGTTGACGAACAAACGGTGTTCGAGAATTGAATATAAGAGGGGGAGACTTTTATAGTTTCCCCCTCGAAATGATTGGAGGCGCGTGGTATAATGGGAATGGAACAGTGCCCTATATGCAAGAGGATTTTTATGCGTACCGGCGGCCCGTATTGCCCTGAGTGCATGAACAACACCGAGGAGGCTTACAGCAAAGTCAGGGATTTTATTGACCGGGTACCTGCCAACAATATAACAATGGTGTCGGAGGCCACAGGCGTCTCGGCTAAGAGAATTTTAAATTTTGTGCGCGAAGGCAGGCTGACGTTAAGTCATGATTTCGACTTTGAGGGCTTACTTCGCTGCAGTATCTGCAACAAACCTATCTCCGCCGGTAAAATGTGCCATGAGTGCCAGCATAAGCTGGGTCTGGACGACATAGCCAGGATTAAGCATGACAAAGAAGAGGACGGTCAGGAAGAAAATACAACGGGTGATCATGAAGGTAAACACAGAGCCGTTATTATGTACTCAAGGGATAAATTGGAAAATTGATGGATGTGTGCGGAGGTGTGACATGGCTATTGCGATAACGGGCGTTTTGAGCGCGGGGATTATAGCGGCGGCCATTGCGCTTCTGACAGGGCGCGGTTCGTGGATGATTGCGGGATTCAACACTTTGACGAAGGAAGAAAAGGATATATACGATAAAAAAGCTTTGTGCCGGTTCATGGGAAAGATATTGCTGCCTATAGGGGTTCTCACGCCGCTGCCGTACTTGAGCGGTATTTTAGATATAAGTTGGCTGGGCATAGCGTATGCGCTGCTCATTCTCGGTTTGGTTATATTCGCGGCAGTATACGCGAATACAGGAGATAGATTTAAGATAAACAAGGAGGATATCATTTGACACATCCAGTATTAAAAGGCGCGGCGTATATCTTGGTACATACGCCGGATATGACGCTGCAGAACGGCACGACCCAGACAACGGAGCGGGTGGTAAACCCGGATTCCGAGTATTTGAAGCAGATTGAAGGGCATATGCGGCTCTTTGACAAGGCTGTTTCTTATCCCCCGAACCAGGCTTATATCGGGAGCATAACACCCGAAGAGCTTAAAGGCATGGAATTCCCCTGGTATGACAAGGCCGTGGACGGCGCGTCGCGGTTCGGGCGGCTCGGCGAGATCATGCCACAGGAAGAGTTTTACGGGCTTATCAAGGCGGTTGACAGCTTTGACCTGGTTATGCTGGAAGCGGGTTTCGCCGGGAAAGCCGCAGCAGCTTTGAAGGCGCATCCGCTGCTGGGCGGTCTGGCGGAAAAGGTTGAGAAGGCCGCTTCGTTAGGGCTGGCTCTTAGCGAAATTACGGCTCAGGTAGATGAGCAGCACGCCGAGGGGCTTTACCAGAACGGAGCGTTAGTGGGCTGCGTCAAACGGGCCCACGATATCGACCCAAACCTGAACGCCCATGTGATGCTGGAGAACCTGGTATCGAAGGCTTCGGGGGTTTTGGCGTTCCTTAACCTCTCGGATAAGAACGGTATTGACCCCGGCACGGTGGATTATGTGATAGAATGCTCGGAAGAGGCCTGCGGAGACATGAACCAGCGCGGCGGCGGCAACTTCGCCAAAGCCATAGCGGAGCTGACCGGCGCGGTAAACGCCACCGGCTCCGACGTGAGGGGATTCTGCGCCGCGCCTACCCACGCGCTGATACAGGCGGCGTCGCTGGTTAAGGCCGGGACGTATAAGAACGTGGCGGTAGTCGCCGGAGGCGCGACGGCGAAGCTGGGGATGAACGGGAAGGATCATGTTAAAAAAGGCTTGCCTATCCTGGAAGACGTTGTCGGCGGTTTCGCGGCGCTGATAGGGCGGGACGACGGGGTATCGCCTATCCTTAACACGGATATAGTGGGAACGCATACGGTCGGCACGGGCTCCGCGCCCCAGGCAGTTATGACGGCGCTGGTGGCCAAGCCTTTGCAGAACGCGGGCTTAAAGATTACCGACATAGATAAATTTTCTGTGGAAATGCAGAACCCGGACATCACGAAGCCCGCCGGGGCGGGGGATGTCCCGGAGGCCAATTACAAGATGATCGCGGCTCTTGCCGTGATGAAAAAGGATATAAACAGGGAGGACATCCCGGCCTTTGTGGAAAAGCACGGCTTGACGGGCTGGGCGCCCACTCAGGGGCATATCCCCAGCGGCGTGCCTTACCTGGGCTTCGCAAGGGAGGCAATGCTGAAGGGCAAGCTGAACCGGGTAATGATAGTCGGCAAGGGAAGCCTCTTCCTCGGGCGCATGACGAACC
>JAISVU010000283.1 GCA_031271375.1 Clostridiales bacterium
TCCCCGCCGGGCAGGATTTCCGGCGAGGTAACAATGGGCGGGCGCGACGTGCTTTCCCTGCACGAGAGCGAGATGGAGAAGGTTCGCGGCAACGAGATGTCGATGATATTCCAGGAGCCTATGACGAGCCTTAACCCGGTTATCACCGTGGGCAAGCAGCTGATGGAGGTCTTTATGACCCATCAGGGGATGGACAAGGGGAAAGCCAAAGCAAGCGCGGTCGAAGCCCTGCGCACGGTTAAAATAGCCCTGCCGGAGCAGCGCGTAAACGAGTATCCCCACCAGCTTTCCGGCGGTATGCGCCAGCGCGTGATGATCGCGATGGCCATGTCCTGCCGTCCAAAGCTCCTTATCGCCGACGAGCCTACAACCGCCCTTGACGTAACAATCCAGGCACAGATACTGCGGCTGATGCGGGAGCTGAGGGAAACCACAGGCACGTCGGTTATGCTTATCACCCATGACCTGGGGGTAGTCAGCGAGGTTTGCTCCCGCGCCATTATCATCTACAGCGGGCAGATAATCGAGGAAGGCAAGGTCGGGCAGATTTTCGACAACCCACTGCATCCGTACACGGTGGGCCTGCTTCATTCCCTGCCGGAGTTCGCCAAAGACGGGCGGCTGCACGTTATCGATGGCAGCGTCCCGCCGCCGGGAAGGAAACCGCCCGGTTGCGTATTCCACCCCAGATGCCCCAAAGCGATGCCGGAATGCTCGGTAAGAATACCGGGTTATACGGACGCGGGCGAAGGGCACCGCGTTAAATGCCTGCTTCACGAAAGGGGGCAATAGTATGCCCGGTGGAGATATGAAAAAAAATATTTTACCCAAAAAGGTTTTATTGGAAGCGAAGGATATCCGAAAATGGTTCCCGATAAAAAAAGCCCTGTCGTTTAAACCCAAAGGCTTTGTTAAGGCCGTAGACGGCGTCAGCTTCTCTATTATGAAAGGCGAGACCGTGGGCCTTGTGGGCGAATCCGGCTGCGGCAAGTCAACGCTGGCGCGGACGATTCTGCGCCTTATCGAGCCCAATTCAGGCGAGTTACTGCTGGAGGGCGACGATTTCCTTTCCGCCGGAAGGCACGAGCTGAAAGAACTGCGTAAAAGGATGCAGATAATATTCCAAGACCCCTACGGCTCCCTGCATCCCAAGATGAAGATAAAAACGATTCTCGGCGAGCCGCTAAAAATAAGCGGGTACGGGAACGCGGTCAAACGCGCCGAGCGGATTTCGGAGCTGATTAACCTCGTGGGACTAAAAGACGAGCATCTTTCTCGCTTCCCCCATGAGTTTTCCGGGGGCCAGCGCCAGCGTATAGTTATCGCCAGGGCTTTGGCTACCAATCCCGGCTTTATTATCTGCGACGAGCCGGTGTCGGCTCTGGACGTCTCGGTGCGTTCGCAGGTGCTTAACCTGTTAAAAGACCTCCAGCAATCCATAAACCTGACCTATTTATTCATAAGCCACGACCTGAGCGTCGTCGAGCATTTCTGCGACCGGGTTATGGTGATGTACCTGGGGCGCTTGGTTGAGTACGGTTCAAGGGACGATTTATTCAACCGCCCCGCTCATCCGTATACCAGGGCGCTGCTGTCGGCCGCCCCTCAGATACGCGAAAAAGACAGGAGAGAGCGGATAACCCTGGAAGGCGACGTGCCAAGCCCCGCCAACCCTCCCGAGGGCTGCCGCTTCCATACGCGCTGCCCTAAAGCGGAGAGCATTTGCAAGGCGGACCCGCCGATGGAGAACTTGGGCGGGGGCCACTATTCGGCTTGCTATTTCAGCATGGGGGGGCAATAATTATGAGCGGCGCGATAAAAGAATTTCGTTTCATTGACGTTACAGGCTGCGCGAAAGCCCGAGGGGAACAGTACGGCGAACAGGCGAAGGAAGAAATACGCTCTGCGATAGAAGCCTATAAAGAACATTTCTCAGCGGTGAGGAATCTGACCTGGGACTACGCGGTGGAGACGGCCCGCATGAATTCGGAGCTTATTGAAGGCAAGCTCCCGGAACAGTTTGAGGAAATGAAAGGGATTGCCGCCGGTTCCGGCATAGGGCTGGACGATGTGCTGGCCCTTAATAACCGTTACGAGTTCCTGCATTTCCCCCATAAGAGGGAGTGTACGGCCTTCGCGCTGCTGCGCGTGTCCACGGCGGACAGCCATATTTACGCCGGCCAGAACTGGGACCAGCGGCCTTTCGCGATGAAGCATACGCTGATTATCCGTTCCGTCATGCCGGACGGCGCCCGCTGCATGGGCCTTACCGAAGCCGGGCAGCTGATTCGCAACGGTATATCCAGCACCGGCGTCGCTCTGTGCGCCAACAGTTTACGGAGCTCGCTGGACAAACTCGGCCCGGGCATACCCGTGAGCATCCTGCGCAGATTCCTGCTGGGGCTGGGCAGCTCGTCGGAGATGAGAGACAGGGCGTTGGCGGCGGCGCGTTCAGTTTCATCAAATTATATGATGGCGTCGGTTGACGATACGGCCTGCAATATCGAAGCCGTCCCCGGCAGGGAAGCCGTATCCTACCCCAAAAACGGCATACTCACCCACGCCAACAATCTTCTGAACGACCCCTCAATAGACATATCAAAGGACAAACGTTTCCGGGGCGAGCGGCTTTATGAGCTGCTTAACCGCAAAAACGGCGTAATAACCAGGGATTATATAATGGAATGCTTGAAAGACCACGAGGGCCTTCCCGAAGCGATATGCTCCCATATCTCCGCCGGGGAAGGCACGGAGCACAAGCTCTGGCAGACGAACGCTTCTATCATCTACGACCTTGACGAGCTGAAAATGTGGGTGTGCGCAGGCCCTCCCTGCGAAGGAGAGTACAAGGAGTACAGCTTATGATACCCGAGCGCGTAAAGGAACTGGGCCAAGAGTTATACCCAAAACTGGATAAACTGACGAAAGACCTCTATGACAACCCGGAGCTGGCGGACGAGGAGTATTTCGCCAGCAATTCCCATTGTGATTTGCTGAGGGAATACGGATTCACGGTGGAAGAAAACTTCTGCGGCAAGGCTACCGGTTTTAGGGCGGTCTATGACACGAATAAGCCTGGCCTTAATGCTGCCTTCCTTGCCGAATATGACGCGCTCCCGGGAATAGGCCACGGCTGCGGGCATAACATTCTGGGCGCGGTAAGCTCCGGGGCGGGAATAATACTGAAACACCTGATAGGCGAAACAGGCGGAAAGGTCACAGTCCTGGGAACCCCCGCCGAGGAATCGAACGGAGCCAAGCCCCATTACATCGAAAACGGCGTCTTTGACGGTATTGATTTGGTTCTCATGGCCCATCCGGCGGACGCTTGGTATCTCAGCGGCTCGTCCCAAGCCCTTATCCCCCTGCAGTTCGAGTTTTTCGGCAAGAGCGCGCACGCGGCCAGCGCCCCCGAAATGGGTCAGAACGCTTTGGACGCCGGGGTTATCACCTATACGGCCGTGAACGCGCTTAAAGGCCATATTGCCAGAACCTCCAGCGTCGCGGGCGTCATCCTGGAGGGCGGGAAAGCGCCCAATATCGTGCCGGATTACTGCTTGATGAGGTATTATGTGCGTTCAGCGGACAGAACCTATAACGTAAAACTTGCCGAACGTATCAAGGACTGCGCTAAGGCAGGCGCGTCCGCAACCGGGACTTACCTTGAGATAACAAAGTTTGAGCCGGAGTTTATAAACCTGCTCACGAACGAAACCCTCTCCGGCGTCTATAAAGCAACCGCTTTGGAGGAGTTTGGGCTTGATATCAGCGCGAAACGCTCGTTCGGCTCAGGCGACATAGGGAATGTAAGCCATGTCTGCCCCACTATCAATCCCTATTTTGATATAAGCGGCGGCGAGCCATGCCCCGGGCATTCCACGGAAAAGGCCTTCCAAAGCGTTACGGATTACGCGTATGAGCAAGCGCACAAAGCCGCGCTTTTGCTTGCCTTAACCGCGTTTAAGTGCATGAGCGGCCCCGCGCTGTACAAAGCCGTTAGGGATGAGTTTGAAAAAAGCCGCATTATATAGTATAATAAGATAATTATGAGAGATGAGGTGTGTTTATGGAAAAGTTATCATCGCAGCAGATTATTGAGACGACAGAAAAGTACGGAGCCCACAACTATAAACCGAAAGAGGTTGTTTTCTCGCAGGCCGGCGGGGTGGAGGTAACAAATCCCGAGGGCCGGCTGTTTTACGATATGCTGAGCGCGTATTCGGCGCATAACTTCGGGCACAGGCACCCAGAAATTATCCAAGCCCTTAAAGACCAGCTGGATTTAGTTACGCTTTCCTCGCGCGCGTTTTATAACGATATGTTGGGGCCGTGGATGAAGAAGCTCTGCGATTTTACCGGGAAAAGCATGGTGCTGCCGATGAACACCGGAACAGAGGCTGTTGAAACGGCGCTGAAGACGGCAAGGCGCTGGGGCAATTTCGTAAAGAAAGTCCCGGACGGACGGCAGGAGATTATTTGCTGTGAAAACAACTTCCACGGCAGGTCCATTTCCATAATCTCAATGAGCAACGATGAAAACGCCAGGGAAGGCTTCGGGCCTTTCGCCCCCGGTTTCAAATCCGTGCCATACGGCGATTACGCGGCGCTGGAGAGGGCCATAACGCCGGATACATGCGCTTTTCTTATAGAACCCATCCAGGGAGAGGCCGGCGTGCTTATACCCCCTGGGGGCTTTATGAAAAAAGCATATGAGCTCTGCAAGAAGCATAATGTTCTTTTTATCGCCGACGAGGTGCAGACGGGCTTCGCGAGGACGGGAACCATGTTCGCCTGCCAGCACGAGGGAGTCGAGCCCGACATATACATATTCGGCAAGGCCCTCGGGGGCGGAGTGCTTCCCATTTCCGCCGTCGTCGCCAACGAGGATATACTTGGGGTATTCACACCCGGTTCGCATGGATCAACCTTCGGCGGGAACCCGCTTGCCTGCGCCGTTTCTCTCAAAGCCCTGGAAATCCTTGAGCGTGACGATTACCCCAAGCAGGCGAAGGAAAAAGGCGAATACTTCATTAAAAAGCTGCGGGAGATCAAGAACGGCGATATAATTGAAATAAGGGGCCGGGGCTTGCTTATCGGAGTGGAATTCAAGGAAAACGCGGCGCCCTATGTAAAGAAGCTGATCGAAAACGGCATCCTCGCGAAGGAAACCCACGACTGCACGATCCGTTTCGCCCCGCCGATAATTATAACATACGAACAGCTTGACGACGCCTGCGAAAGAATAAAGAAGGCGCTGGAATAAGAGCATTTTCATAGGATATCGGAGGCTTTATGGTTAAGCCATATAATAGCGGCGCCTACCTTCCCCAGAACGGCGAGCCGGTTTTAGATAACGGTCAGGCGAAAACCGGCATAGATAAAGCCGAGGCAAAGCGGCGGACGATAGCGCACCAGATTCTCAGCTCGCATAACGTATCCTGTGATACGGAGAATCTAAAAATCAAATTCGACGCGCTGACCTCCCACGACATCACATACGTGGGCATCGTTCAGACAGCCCGGGCCAGCGGGCTTAAAGAGTTTCCGCTGCCTTATGTTTTAACAAACTGCCATAACTCCCTTTGCGCGGTCGGCGGCACGATTAACGAGGACGATCATATGTTCGGCCTGTCCGCCGCGAGAAAGTACGGCGGCATCTATGTTCCGGCCCATCTCGCCGTGCTGCATCAATACATGCGGGAGATGATGGCGGGCTGCGGCAAAATGATTCTCGGCTCGGACAGCCATACCCGCTACGGAGCCCTTGGCACGATGGCGATAGGCGAAGGCGGGCCGGAGCTGGTGAAGCAGCTGCTCGGGCGCACTTATGATATAGAAGCCCCTGATGTGGTGGCGGTATATCTTACAGGGAAGCCGGTTCCGGGCGTCGGCCCCCAGGACGTTGCCTTGGCCCTTATCGGAGCCGTGTTTAAAACGGGTTTTGTTAAGAACAAGGCCTTGGAGTTCGTCGGGCCTGGGATTAAGAACCTTTCCGCCGATTTCCGCATGGGGATCGACGTTATGACCACCGAAACCGCCTGCCTTTCGTCGGTCTGGGCCACCGATTCCGTCATAAAGGATTTTTACGCCGCTCACGGCCGCCCGGAGGATTATAAGGAGCTGGTTCCGGGCGATATGGCTTATTACGACGGGTTGATTACTATTGACCTCTCGCAAGTTAAGCCGATGATTGCCCTGCCCTTCCATCCTTCAAATGCCTTTGAAATCGAGACGCTTAACGCGAACCTTGAGGATATCCTCGCCGAAGCGGAAAAAGCGGGGCAAGGCCAGCTTGAAAGCCTGGAAAACCCGCTCAGGCTCAGGGATAAGATAAAGGACGGAAGGCTGTTCGTTCAGCAGGGGGTCATAGCGGGCTGCGCGGGCGGCTCCTTTGAGAATATACTGGCCGCCGCCGATATTATCGGCGGTAACGGCCTCGGGAACAGCGAGTTTTCATTGAGCATTTACCCGGCGAGCCAGCCTGTGAACCTAGCCTTAACCAAAGGAGGGCAAATAGCCTCGCTCATTTCAGCGGGGGCTGTGATACGCACCGCTTTCTGCGGGCCTTGCTTCGGCGCGGGCGACGTTCCGGCCAACAACAGCCTCAGCATCCGGCACACAACCCGGAACTTTCCTTACCGAGAAGGCAGCAAGCCGGGCAGCGGCCAAATCGCCTCCGTGGCCCTTATGGACGCCAGAAGCATTGCGGCGACGGCCCGCAACGGGGGAAGGCTTACCCCCGCGACGGATTTTGACACTAGGTATTCCGACAGCAAGTATTCATTTGACGATAGAGTTTACCGCAACCGCTGCTATTACGGGTATAAGAGCCCAATAAAGGGCGAGGAACTGCGGATGGGCCCCGGCATAACCGACTGGCCCGAAATAAAGCCCCTTGAGGAAAACGCGCTGATAAAAGTAATTACCGTCATTGATGACCCGGTAACTACTACGGACGAACTGATTCCCTCGGGGGAGGCTTCCAGCTACCGGTCAAACCCCATGACCCTCGCCGAGTTTACGCTGTCGCGGAAAGACCCTTCATATGTAGCCAAAGCCAAAGCCGTTAAGGAACTGGAACTGCTTCGGCAAAAAGGCGGGAGCCCGTTTGAGGGCGAGCCGCGTATGGCCCGTATGCCTATGCAAAACACCGGAATCGGCAGCGCGGTCTTCGCTGTCAAGCCGGGAGACGGCAGCGCCAGGGAACAGGCCGCAAGCTCTCAGCGTGTCCTCGGGGCCTCAGCGAACTTCGCCAACGAATACGCCACAAAGCGTTACAGGTCTAATCTAATCAACTGGGGTATTCTGCCGTTTATTGTATACGGCAGTCCCTTCGAGCCGGGGGACTATGTTTATGTCCCTGAAATACGGCGGGCTATAGAGGAAAAGCGGGAAAACATCGCGGCCGTTATAATAAGGGATAATCTTGCTATAGATATAAACCTCACCCTCGGAACCCTTACGGACGACGAGCGCGAGATTATTTTAAAGGGCTGCCTGATTAATTATTACCGTTCGTCAGAAAACTAAGCATCAGCGATACAGCCAGCAAATCCGCGCCGCCGCCGGGGCTTATGCCCCGGTTTATTAATTCCGCGTCAAGGGATTTTGCGTAATCCATTAATTCCTCAGGCTGCGGATTCGACGACAGCATTTCGGATACGCGGGTCTGAAGCTCCCTCAGGGTTTCCAGCCCCGCCCGGTAAACGATGTTAGTGTCGTCCGATACGCCGAGTAAATTTAACAAGGCGATGACGCAGGCTTCGTTCGGGCCAAGACCCTTGTCCCATGCGGCGCACAGAGCGGGCAGGCCGTGATTTAGCGCGCTTTTAAAGCCCGAAGCTGCCTCTCCCCTTATCCCGGAGAGGCCGTATTGTTTATAAACCGCGCCGCCATGAGAGCCGGGCGTTTCGGTTTGCGGCGTTCCCGCTTCCTTCCCCGCTATCGCGGCGCAGAGGTCGGAGAGCTTTTCCGCTGTCATCTCTTCGTCCATGCTATAAAGGCATCCGGCGGCCGCCGACAGGATGCCCAGCGAATACACCGCGCCTTTGTGAGTGTTGACGCCGTTTGTGGCTCTGAGCATGTCATCCTCCGCCGTCATTCCCATAAGCCGCAAAGCGTCCAAAAGGGTTTCGGGAGTTTTGCTATAGTTTATCCCCTTCATCGCGCAGCGTCTAAAGAAAGGGCCGAGAACCGAGACGCTGTCTAAGAACATAAAAAAATCCATGTCGGAATGAGCGCCGCTGTTCTCCCGGTCAACAAGCCCCGGCTTCGGCGTCGCGGCTGCTTCGTAGAGCAGGGCCTTTTGAGCCAGGCCGCCAACCCAGTCCGCAAACGTATCGTCAAAATAATCACGCATAATTTCCGCTGTTTTAAGCGCGAGCTCGTCCGCCGGATGTTTTCTTGCGCGGCCGCATTCCCAAACAGGCTTCCCGCATATAATACAGGCGCGCGCTGGGCGGCCGTAATCCGACCCGCTGAGGCGCGTTCCGTTTTCGTCAAAAATGTCTATGTCGAAGAGCCTTCCCAGCGGATGCCGATCCTCTATCATCAAGGCCAGCCTCTTTAATCGCGCCGCGTTTGCTTTGACGGCGAAAAAACCTTCATAGCCAGTGTTTTCGCATATTTCCGCTTTATATACTACTTCGGCCCCAATACCTTCCAGCCTCCGCAGAATCATGGAAAAGCCCTCGCCGAAGGCCTTCTCCTGTAATGGGAACCTCTTATATTCCCCCGGGATGTTCATTGTGAAGCAGATTAGAGAAGTTTTATAGTTTTCGATTATCTCCCGCTGCAATGCCGCCCGGTTCTCCCGGGCGCTCAAGACTTCCTCAAGGGTCACGGGCTTACTGCCGGCGAAAAAATCAACGGGCATCCCGGTTCCGCTCCTTTAAATAACTATATACAGCCTCGGGAACCAACGGCCTTACCTCCTCAAGCCTACCCTCCGCCAAAAGAGCCCTTACCGCGCTGGCGCTCACCGCCTGACCGTTTTGCTCCCTTCGCTGAACCTCAATCACGTCTATGCCGTAACCCGGCAGCAATTCCTTCATCCGCGCGTTATAACCCGCCGTTACCACACATGAGGGTTCCGTTCCCACATAGCGGCGGAAAATGCCCAGCGGCTTCGCGAACCGTTCCGCGAACAGCGCAATGTCAAGCCCGTAGTTTATATCCTTCGCCATAACCTTGTCCTTAATAAAATAATCCGGGAGCGTGGCGTATGAAACCAGGTACGGACCTGTGGGGCATACAAAAACGTTTTTAAGGTCAGAGACGCTGTCGCGGGCCAGCCTGAACCTTGTTTCGGCGGGGAACCCGCCGGAATCCTCCGTGAGAATGAACATATAAACGAAGCTGCATTCCCTTGAAGCTGTTTCGGCCAAATACCGGTGCCCGTTAGTGAAGGGATTGCAGTTCGCTACAATTGCCCCGATAACGCCTTCGGCTTCGGGCTTTTTAAGGCTCGCGGCGTAATCGGACACTCCGTTCCGCCGGTTTTCAAGCAAAGCGGCCCCGGCTGTCTCGGCGAGGGGATAAAACCCAAGCCCGGCGAAGATTTCGATATTGTTTGGCTTCGTAAATATAAATAAATGCGAAAAACCCTCGGCATGAGCGTCCTTGACCAGCTCGCTCATGACCGTTGATATAAGGCCCTCTCCCTGACGCGCCGGTGAAGCCGCGACGCATTTCAAGACGTTCCGCTGTCTTGAGCCGGTGGCGATAATTTGCCCGTTTTTAGTCAGGCTGACCGTCGCCGTGATGGCTTCATCCCAGTCCAGCCCGGAGGTTTCAAGGAATCTTTTTATTTTTATAAGACGCTCCCCGGTCGCGGGCCGGTCGTATTCAATCTCCATATCGGTTGATCAATCCTTAACCTGGCGCACGACGTCCATTACGCTTCCGTCGCGGTACGTTACGACGCCCACAATCCTATCCAAATATTCAATCGGGTCGGGGTCGCCCACAATGCTTTCGGCCTTCTTCTGCAAAGCCTCGATTGTTTGCAGCGGCAGCCCTGACGCGGCGAACCGTTCGGCCAGATCCGCGCGCCTCGGGTTCACGGCTACCCCGTGATCCGTTACGATTACATCGACAGTCTCGCCCGGAGTTACGTTCGTCTCCACCTTTTTAACGACGCAGGGGATTCTTCCCCTTGTAAGCGGCAGGACGACTATTGAAACCGCCGCTCCGTAAGCCGTGTCGGGATGCCCGCCTATGGCCCCGCGTATAACGCCGTCAGAGCCTGTCAGCACATTTACGTTAAAGCCGCAGTCCGCCTCAAGAGCCGAAAGCACGACCACGTCAAGCTGATTGACAGCCGCGCCGGGGTTAAAGGGGCTTGCATAAAACGAAGCCGATATCTGCTGATGGAAGCGGTTGTCGCGCAAGGATTCTGCGGCTTTTAGGTCGAAGCCCTGAACGTCTATAAGCCTCTTGATAAGCCCTTCCTCATGCAGCTCTACTATCGAGCCTGTTATGCCACCTAACGCGAAACGGGCCTTAATATCCTGGGCGAGCATTAAATCCCTGAGAAACCGGGTCACGGCCAGCGAAGCCCCGCCTGTGCCGGTCTGGAACGAAAAGCCGTCCTTGAACCTTCCGCTGGCCGCAATGACATTGCAGGCAAGCTCGGCCATAAGCAGCTCCTTCGGGTTCTTGGTAAAGCGGGTCGCCCCGGTCATAATGCCCGCCGAGTCCCCGATGCGGGAGGTTTCGACGATATAGTCCACCTCATGCTCGGATATCGCGAAAGGCGCGTTGGGATAATCCACAATCTTATTAGTAATTATTATCGTTTTCTTTGCGCGGGCCGCGTCACATTTGGCGTAGCCCATCGAGCCGCACATAATTCCGCCGTCTGTGTCCCTCGCGTAGCCGTTGGCGTTTCCGGCAGGGTCGCAGGAAGGAGCGCCGAGGAAGGCGACGCCAATATCAATAACCCCGGTGTCTATGGCTCCGGCCCGCCCGCCGTGGCTGCGGAACACCACGGGGACTTCCATAAGCCCATGAGACACCGCGTCGGCCAGCTTTCCGCGAAGGCCGCTCGTTTCGATCCTGCGGATCACGCCGTTCTTTATATGCTCAATTAGTGGATAATGGCAGTCGGTCAAAGAACTCGCCGCAAGCACAAGGTTCTTAAACCCCATCCCCGCCAGCGTATCCACTACGTCGCCAACTATATAATCCCCGTTCCTGAAATGATGATGGAATGATATCGTCATGCCGTCCCGGAGGCCGGAGAGCCTCACGGCCTCCTCAAGGCTGCTTATGACTTTATTCCGGGGCTTTAAGGCGGCGGAGGCCGGGTCAAATACCCTGTCAATGCCTCGGAGCTCGTCCGCGAAAGGTATGTCTTTTAATGAAGTATTATTCATTGGCGGCCTCCTTACCCGAATATCCCGAAGCCCTCGCCAAATCCAAAACCCTCTGCGCCCGAAGAACGACTGGCTTATCCACCATCTTGCCATTAAGGGATATAACCCCGCTCCCCCTGCGCTCCGCCTCTTCCATAGCCTCAATTATCCGCAGGGACTTATCTATTTCCTTCTGCGAAGGGGTAAAGACCTCATGCACAGGCCCTATCTGTCTCGGATTTATAATGCTCTTCCCGTCGAATCCCATTTGCTTAATAAGCCGAACCTCATTAAGAAAACCTTCCATATTGTCAACGTCGCTGTAGACGGTGTCTATGGCGTCAATCCCGGCGGCCCTTGCCGCCAGAAGAACCATCCCCCGGCCCAGCATAAGTTCGGTCCCGCCGGGAGAGCGGTTAGTCTTTAAATCCGTCACATA
>JAISVU010000297.1 GCA_031271375.1 Clostridiales bacterium
CTGCGCCGCAAGAGAAAAAGCCGTCAGCGGCACAAACACAACCAACAGCCCCAACATAAAGCGCATTTCCGTCACGCGGAACACCTGACGCAGCTTACCCTCGGTAAGCAGCAGCAACACCGCGAAGTTGGAAGCGCCTATAAGCATTAAAACTACCGTGATAATCTCAATAGGGAGGCTCGCGTACTGACCTATGCTCTGGGCTTGTGTCGTGAAGCCGGCCGTTGACAGAGCCGACATCGTATGGCATACCGCGTCGAAGACTTCCATGCCGAAGGCAGCGTACAGTACGGTACCCAGGATAAGATATCCGCCGTAAATCATAGAGATGACCCGGGCTGTCTGCTTTAGGCTCGGCATAATCCTATCCGTATGCCCCTCGGCGCTGTAGAGGGGCATAGACTGCTTGCTTTGGGTTATTACTATGATCATCAGTATCAGCCCAAGACCGCCGCAATACTGCAGAAAGCTGCGGTGGAACAGGAATATCTTGGGCATAACCGTTACATCGGCGACGCTGAGGCCCGTCGTCGTCCATCCGCTGACGGATTCAAAGAGGGCTTGGATGAAGCTCAGTTCGCCCGCAATAACGAACGGCATCGCGCCTAATAAAAAGCTGTACGTCCATGTAAAAAGGATGACCAGGCTGCTCCGCTTTACCGAGGATTGCCCGACATCTTCCTTCTTGGTATATGTCATACCGCACACGCCGATCCCCGCCGCGATAGAAACTATAGACGGAGCCAAGAACGCAGGTATATGCCCGGTCTCCCCGGGATAAAATGGCAGAACGATTAACGGAACGGCTGTGAGAATACCTATCAACACGATGAGCTTGCCGTAGATACTGCCGCCTTTTAGATATTTGAACACCCGCTCACCGCCCCGTTAATTCCAGCACGGCAACCGTTTCGTGATCGTCCGAGGATATGAGCACCAGCACGTCTCCGGCAAGGACGCGTGTGTCGCCCCTGGGGATCAGGCTTCTGTCGCCACGCTGCACGCACCCGACAATGACCTCTTTGGGCAGGTTCAAATCCTTGAGCTTTTTACCGACGGCAGGAGCGCCGTCCAATATATGCACCTGCGAGACCTTGATATTATTCTCGCCAATGGGTATCAGCGTCGTTATCTCGTCCATAAAGGCTTGCTGCTCGATATAAGACGCTATTGTCGTTACGGAGCAGACGACGGAATCAATGCCCATGCTATAAAAAAAGTCTATCTTCTTTGGGTCGGATATCATGGCTACGGTGCGCTTAACCTTGAACCGCTTCTTTGAAAGCTCGCATATGACCAGATTGTCCGCGTCCTTATCCGACAGCGCGATAGCCATGTCGGCGCCTTGTATCCCCGCGTCCTCCAGAACGAAAGGCTTTGAGCCGTCTCCGTGAAAGACCTCCAGACGGTCGATCTCGGCTAAAGCAATACATTTATCGTTGTCGTCGTTAATCGCGGTTACGGAATAGCCCTTCTTTATCAGGGAATGGGCAAGGAACTTCGTCTTATTGAACCCGCCTATGATGAATATCCTTGATTTCATTGCCGCACCTCCTCTTTACTGGGTTCGTTGGGGTGCATCAACTTGTCGATCTCCTTCATTGACAGGACGGCCGGGGAGATCGTGTCTATCTTGAAATCACGGTAAACAAACTCCCGCTCCGGGTCATAAAGCCTCGCTATCACATGCTCGATACCGAACATCTTCTTAGCTATCTGAGCCACTAGGATATTGGTGTTATCGTAATTTGTTACCGTTACGACGGCGGAGGCCCGCTCTATTCCAGCCTCGCAAAGGACATTGATGTATGTAGCGTCGCCTACCAGCGTTAAGCCGGAATATGAGGGCGAGAGCTTGCGGAACGCGTCGGCGGTAAGGTCAATGATAATTACGCCCAGGCCTTCCTCGCTCAGCCTGTTTGCCAGATTTGCCCCCAGCCGCCCACAGCCCGCGATAATGGTGTAATCGTCCGCCTTGCTTCTCCAAAACGGCCTCAATTGGACTGCTCCCCCTTCAAGAGTATTAATACCGTATTCTGGGAACATCAAAGCGCCCGGCGCGCCCCAGCTTATATATTTCAAGAACCGCCGTTTTCTCCTGCTCCGTCAGCTTCCGCTGCAGCAGATGTTCCGTGTGGATGAACAGCAGCTTGATATTAACCTCGTTTATCTTACCGATAATGCTCTCTTTAAGCTCCCGGATGTTGATGGACTGTATCTGCGCGAAACCCTTCATTTCCTTGTCGTTCATCAGGTATCTCAATAGATCCGCCGTGTATTCAGCGTCGCTGAGTGCGTTGTGGAACGGTCTTTTTATCGTCAGCCCCGCCGCCTCAATGGCAGTTTTAAGCCCCACCTGCTGCGACAGCTGAACAGGGTCGATTTCCTCGCCCTCGTTCCCGGCAGCCGTTTGCTTGCGGTAGGCGCCGTATAGCTTCTGGACGTTAAGATACCGGCGCGGCAGCCGGTTATAATCCAAATCATAATATAGGATGTTCTTATAAAGTTCCTTTATGTCGTCCCCGCCCCAGGTGCAGAAAACAGCCCGCCTGCCTATCGCGAAGCTAAAAAAATCCTCGTAGACCTCCGTGAAGTCCGGGGCTTTCCTGAGTTCGCTCATAGTGAGCCCTGTCATGCGCTGGACATAGGGATGAAGCCTTTTATATATCCTAGGCCTGATCGGCGTTATTAGCCTTTCCTTAACATTAAACTCATCGTCCGTCAGTACCGCGCCTATTTGTATTATCTCCGACGGGCAGGCCGGCTCGGGCTCCGGCCCGTTCTCGGTTTGAAAATCAAAGTATTGATTAAATTCAAAGTCAATAACGCAATATAGCATAGAATTCCCCGTTTACGCCAAAGGCGAAGTGAAAGTTGAAGAAAGATTACCGACCATTGTACCTCAAATCTTAAACATCCGCAACTACATTATTTGTTCTTTGCTCTGTCAATCATCGCCAGCGCCGCCGCGCCCGCCTCCGGCTTCTCGTCGCCGGGCAGTATCTGGATATCGGGGAACAACGAGCGTAATAGCGCGGAAGCCTGGCGGAACAGGCTCTCGTTTAGCATAAGCGTCGGCCCTCCCAGCACGAGAACGGTCCTGTCTCCGGTTTTTTTACCTGCTTCTATCATCGGCTTCGCGAAACCGGCAAGGCCGTGGGCGGCTTGGGTTTCGATTTCCAGCGCCGCCTTGTCCCCGGAGAGACCGGCGGTCTTTACATGCGCGGACAGCTCGGAAAGGACTTTGGGGTCAAAATCAACATGCTTTATTATCGGCAGAATCTCCGGGACGGTCTTTACATTAAAATGCTTTGTTATCAGCGCAGTCAGCGCCGTATCCTTCGCTCTGCCGTCGAATGCGGCGAAAACCCGGCGCAGCGCGGACGCGCCTATAGCGTGCCCGGAGCCTGGGGTTTCGATTATATAGCCGTAATTGCCATGAAACGTCTCGCCGCTGTCTTCTCTCAATATGTATCCCGCAACATCGGCGCCGGATGTAACCAGCATACCTGCGGAGTTCCCCGCTTTGGCGGCAAGAAGGGCTCTCTCCCCGCAGACAATTTTTACGGGGCATGAGAACCCTATATTCTTAAACATCTTTGCGACAGCCGCCTCGTTCGGCTTAACCAGCGCCGCGTCCATAGAAAAACAAACGCCGCCGCATTCGCGGATGCTGGTGTTTGTAAGGCGGCTTATCTCTTTTACGAGGGACAGGACATTCTGCGCGACGGAAGCCGCAGGGAGGCGGCTTAAATCAACCGATGCCCCGCTGTGCCGCCCAACGGTCTTTTTATTGCCGTCCAGCATCATAAGGCTCCCGAAACGCCCGCGCCCGTCAATGCCTAAATAATACATAGAATCACCGATTACCGATCTGCGCTACATATTCCACATCATGTTCGTAACGATCATCATGTCTTCGCTGTCTTTGTTGTCACATTCCGTGAAGTCGATAATATCATCGCCAAAACGTTCCGCATAGTCTTTAAGACGCAGATATATCATATCGGGTACAACGGTCTTTTTGCAGTTAGGGCAGTATAGAGCCGGAACGTTGACGGCCTGTTTCTTTACGCCGTTATAATCAAATTCGGTTTCTGTTAAAACACGCTCGGCCTTTGATTTACACTCTCCGCATTTCATCTTTTGTCCTCCGTTTTATTGAATATAAGTCCCTTATTGTTTAGAGGCTGGTGTTCTACCGCTAATGGTATCACAACAGCCTCTATCATACAAGTCATTTATGCTTTATTATTGCCTTCATTATTGGCATTGGCGGCCTAATTCTTTGCCTTAACCGAAACATCCACATTGGAGGCGGCGAACCCGTCGCGCATCCTGGTGTCAGCCTGGGTGTTTTCCATCCTGAAATAATCCATAACCCCCATGTTGCCGCTGCGCAGGGCTTCGGCAAGCGCCAGCGGCACCGCGGCTTCGGCCTCGACGACCTTTGCCCGCATCTCCTGTACGCTGGCCTTCATCTCCTGCTCATGGGCTATGGCTATGGCGCGGCGTTCCTCAGCCCTCGCCTGGGCGATCTGCTTGTCGGCTTCGGCCTGCTCTATCTGGAGGCTAGCGCCTATGTTCCGGCCAACGTCAACGTCGGCGATGTCGATTGAGAGGATTTCAAACGCCGTCCCTGAATCCAGGCCCTTTGCGAGAACCGTCCGGGAAATCAAGTCGGGGTTTTCCAGAATATCCTTGTGGCTGGAAGAAGAACCCACCGTCGTAACAATACCCTCGCCTACGCGGGCGATAACGGTTTCCTCGCCCGCCCCGCCTATCAGGCGCGACAGATTGGTCCGCACCGTGACCCTTGCCATAACCTTAACCTCAATGCCGTTAATCGCTACGGCGGCGATCCAGGGCGTCTCAATTATCTTGGGCTTGACGCTCATCCGCACCGCCTCGAAAACGTCGCGGCCCGCAAGGTCTATCGCGGCGGCGCGTTCAAAGCTCAGATCCAGGTCGGCCCTATGCGAGGCGATAAGGGCGTCCACGACGTTGTCCACCCGTCCGCCGGACAGCAGATGGGATTCCAGCTGATTCACCGACATTTCAAGCCCCGCCTTGCGTATTTTTATCAGCGGGCGGATGACCCGGTCCGGCCTGACCCGGCGAAGCCGCATCCCGATAAGGGAAAAGATACTTACCTTCACCCCTGCGGCCATAGCCGAAATCCACAGCCCCACCGGTACGAAACTGAAGAAAATCGACAGAAACAGCACCGCGACGGCAATAATAATCAGCACAAACAGCGCTCCATCAGGCATACATCTTCCTCCTTTTTATTGTAGTTTTCTGGTTTCTGAGCCCTCGGTTCTCGTCTCTTCCCTTACTACGAGCTTGCCGCCTTCGGCGCTGACGGCTCGCACGACCGCCCCGGCTTCAATGAAGGGGCCGTCCGAATAGGCTTCAACCACCGCGCCGGCGAAGCTCACGGAGCCTATGGGCCTCAGGGACGTCACCGCGACGCCTTCCATGCGCTCAAATCCAAGAAGCTCGTTTGTGGGAGGTTCCTTGTTCAAGCTCTCCTCCAGTACCAGCCTGCCCGGCAGACCGCGCTTAGACGACAGCTTGAAAAACCCGAATACCCCAAGCCCCATCAAGGCCAGCTCCGCCGTGGCATAAAATATGCCGAACCTTACAAACAGCGCCATCAGCACCGCCGAAGCCAGAAGCGCCGCAAGCCCCAGCGCCCCGGCAATCCCGAAGCCGGGGAAGAACGCCTCGGCCGCCAGCAGAACAATCCCAAGCACCAGTAAAACAATCACCAAACCTTCCATCGCCCGTCATCCTTTCATATTTTAATTTGAGGTAACTCTTATTTACCCTCATTATAGCATACCCTTTGAAAAATGTAAATAGTAAATTTTAATTACCTTCATAAAATTTATCTGTACATTATTTATGATCTGATATATTATCTATATATGATGAAGGATTCCTATAAGACTTTAAAAAAGGCGGGCCGCGCCGAGATAATTGAAAAGAAATCCCGGTTTATCGGCCTTGCCGCCCCTGCTGAAACAGAAGAGGACGCTCAGGCCCTTCTCCAAGCCGCAAGAGCGGAGCATAAGGACGCCAGCCATAATGTCTATGCCTGGATTTTGGGGATAAACGGCGAAAACCCCCGCCAGAGCGACGACGGCGAGCCGGGAGGCACTGCGGGCGCTCCGGCTCTCGGGGCAATAAGCAAGCTGGGCGTAACCAACGCCATTGTTATCGTAACCCGTTATTTCGGCGGGATTCTGCTGGGGACGGGCGGCCTTACCCGAGCCTACGGCCAGGCCGCGAGGGAGAGCCTCGCAGACGCCGGAATAGCGGAACGTTTTTCTTACGACGAGTTCTTATTAACGATATCCTATCCCTTGCTCAGTAAATTCCAGCATGAATTCGCGAAGCGCGGGTATACGATTAAAAATCCCGTATATACCGAGGACGTTAAACTAGGCGTTTTTGTGAGAACCCCTCAGGCTGATGAATTCTCGCGCCTTTCCGCCGACCTCAGCGGCGGCGGCGCGCATATTGAATTTAAGAGCACGGTATATCTGTAACATGTCTATTTTTGTCCCTATGTGAATAAAATTTACCGAGCAGGTTAGCAAAATATTCTCAGGGGACATAATGAAAATGGTAAGAACCGAAGCAAGAGGGCTTAACATGCCGCGGCTTATATACATGCTTATAATAGCGGTATTGCTCGCTGGAATCGTTGCAGGATGGCTCGCTGCAAGCCTCGTTCCGGAATATGGCAGACTTTTAGAGGGTCTCGGCGTACATATTAACATCATAAGCGATATGGAAAGCGCCGATCCGGTTTATTTCGTGGAACGCGCCGTGAAATACGCAGCGCCGCTGACCGCGATGTGGTTCCTGGCCTTTCTGCCGCCTGCCGCCGCTTTCGTTCCGTTCTTCGTCTTTTTTAAAGGAGCGGGCCTGGGCTTGGCTACGAAGGCGCTGTGGGATTTGAACGGCGCAGGCGGGTTCAAACTGGCCGCGGCGCTGTATCTGCCCCAGAATCTGCTGCTTGCGCCTGTCGTATGCTTCATCGCGGCGGACAGCATATGTCAAGCCCTCGGGGCAATCAGAGCGCAGATGATAATGAGCGCCGAGTATAAAACGGCGGGCGGAACAATGCCCGGAATGCGTCTTTCATCAAAGGGCGGGAAACCGGGATATGCAGGCAAGCTCGCTGCGGCTGTTGTATGCGCGCTTGCGGCCGCCGCCTGGGAAGCATGGGTAACGCCGCTTATAATAAGAAGCATCCGTTAACGGGAGGTATGAACATGGATCCAAAAATTGAGAGCAAAATGTACAAGGAAGTCAAGGTTAAGGCGGTAAACCCTATTTACGCCATAGGCGTCGTTTGGCTGGTTTACGGCATTGCCTTCCCCCTGTACCGTATCACCGACCTGGTGATAGCGGCGGCGGTCTCGGCCCTGGCCTATATCTGCGCCAGAAAGTTCCTGCCCGAAAGGACGCTGGTAACGCCGTTGACGGATAAAGGCGCGCTCGACACCCGCTGTATGGAGCTTATCACAAGGGGATATACCTATATCGCGGAGCTGGAAAAGTACCCCGCCCGCGTAAATGATAAGACGATAACGGCCCAGGTGGGCGAGATAACCGCAATCAGCAGGCAGATGTTCGATTACGCTGCGAAGAACCCCAGGATTGCGACAGACCTGCGTAACTTCGTTGATTATTATTTCCCCGTTACGATAAAACTGCTGGTGACATACATTGACATGCAGACGCAGACGGTCAAGAGCGAGAACGTCATTGAAATAATGGCGAAGGTAGGAACCGTAATGAACAAGGTGACGGCCGCCTTCCACAAACATCTGGACGACATGTTCTCCGACAAGCGCCTTGACGTTAAAACGGATATAGAGGTCTTGAAGAGCGAGCTCAAGATGGAGGGATTGGGAGAATGACCAACATAACCCGGGTTAAGTCGATAAACGCGAACAGGACGGCCGTCGCGATTACGGCGGCATTAATGATAGCCGCCTTCCTTATAGGCGGCGTCAAGTCCCTGCGCGGACTCAGGGCCGACAGCGAGGCGGTGTTCAGCGAAGGTACTTCGGACAGCGGCCCAGACGCTTTTGACCTCAGGGTTGATCTTACGGAGTATAACGGCCTTGCCGCGAATATTCTCTCCGTCGCGAAGCGCTATAACTTAGAGGCCGACCCACTGTACGACAGTTTGGCTAAGGCCAGGCAGTCACTGAGCGGCGAGCTCCCAAAGGACACCCACGACGTTCAATACGGGCTGTATCTTTCGGTACGCGAGGCATCCGAGCAGCTGGCGCAGCGCGTCTTGGCTGCCAACGGCTTGTCCGCCTCCGACCGGGAGATGCTTACCAGAAACGTTACGGACATGACGTCGCTCCAAACCATCATTTCGCGTGAAAGCGCGTTATACAACCGCAGCGCCGGGGAATTTAACGAAACCCTTAACATTATCCCGGCGTCGCTGATAAAAACGCTGGGGCTGGTTAAACCCTTGCCTCTGTTCAATAATTAAGGGGGAAGATAAATGAAAAAACTTAAACGTTTAATGAGCGGTATAATCTTTTCTTTGTGTTTCTTTGTGTGCTTTGCGGTTAATACTTACGCCGCTCCCGAGCCCACTGAGCTGTATTACGCCAACGACTACGCCGGGGTTCTTTCCGAGGACACCATCCGGTATATAGTAGATGCAAACTACGGCCTTTTTGACAGAACCGGCGCCCAAGTGGTGGTATCCGTCGTCGATTTCACCGACGGGGAGAGCATGGAGGATTATTCCTTAGATATGTTCAACTCCTGGGGAATAGGCTCGGAGAAAAACAATGGCCTGTTATTGCTCCTTTCCATCGGCGATGACAATTACTGGGTTCAGACAGGCGCGGACTTGAGTAAAAAACTCTCGATGGGCGAGGTCAGCGGCATCCTTAACGACAAGCTGGAGCCCTATTTCGCGGAAAAGGAATACGACACGGGCGTCCGCGCCGTTTTTGACGAATTCGTCGGGCGGATAGAAACCCTATACGCCGATACATCAAATGCTTCCGTCAGCTCAACTGGCGGCTCAAACGCTCCCAATGCCTATAATTTGGAAACGCGCGTATACAACTCCCGGGCCGTCGGCTCATTAATACCCGGAATCTTCGGCGGGTTCTGGAGCATCGCGAGAGTCCTTGTCGTGGCGGTCGTCGTTATAATCGTCCTCGCCATAATCTTCGGCGGCTCCAGGCGCAGGCGTTATTACGGCCCCGGCCCGCGCCCGCGCGGCGGCGGATTCTTCTGGGG